>NZ_JAYGHZ010000098.1:0-4330 GCF_034931285.1 Synechococcus sp. BA-120 BA3 | reverse complement strand
GCGGGCGCCCGCGCCGGCACCCTCCCGATCGGCCGGTGCGGCGGCCGCCGAGCCCGCCGCCCCCGTCTGGGACACCTCTCCACTGGTCCCCCTGGGGGACGATGACGAGATCCCCTTCTGAGTCAGAGCCGTTCGCCGGCCTGGTCGATCAGCTGACCCAGTTCCCGCTCCAGGGCCGCCAGATCCAGCCGCCATTCGCTCCAGCGGCCGCTGTCCAGCTGGCGCAGCAGCCAGAGCCGATCCTCCCCCAGCTGGCTGAGCAGCTCGGCGGTGGAGGGGGTCTCCGGCACGCTCCAGGGGGTGTCGCTGTCAGCGGCGGAATCGGTGCCGGCCCCCACGGGGCTGGCGGTGAAGCCGTCTTGGGGGCTGGCTTGGGGGCTGGCCATGGGGCGGCGGGGCGAAGCCTTCAGCCGCCATCCTGGCCCCCGCTGACGGAGAATGGGGGGATGCAAGCGTTTCTCTCCCCGGGCAGCCTGGTGACCGTCGCCGGTGCCGTTCTCACCGTGATCGGATCGATCGCCTACGCCACCGACAGCCCCAACATCAGCCTGGCCGGTGTCTTCTACGGCGTGCCGATCCTGCTGGGGGGCCTGGCCCTGAAATCCTCCGAGCTGCCGCCCGCCGAGCGGCTCACCCCCGCGGCCCGGCTGCGTGACCTGCGCCAGCAGCCCGGCAACGAACCCCTGCGCAAGCTGCTGGCCGACGTCACCCGCTGGCGCTACGGCCAGAAGGCCCACCTGGAGAGTTCCCTGGAGGCCCTCAAGCTCTGGGACGAGGACGCCCCACCCCAGCTGGTGGCCGTCGAGGAGCTGGAGGCCGGCGGCGGCTACGGGCTGCGCCTGACGATCGAGTGCCACGGCGTGGCCTACGAGCGCTGGCAGGATCGTCGCGAGCGCCTGGGCCGGTTCTTCGGCCCCGGCCTCACAGCCGACCTCCAGCAGGCCGGCCCCGGGCGGCTGCAGCTGAGCCTGCTGCCGGCCACCCCCCCAGGCCCCGCCAGCTCCGACCCGTCCCTCGCCGCCCCCGTCCCTTGAGTCCCGATCGGCATATCAGCGCGGAAGACACCCTGCGGGTGTCCGTGCTCAGCGAAGCCCTGCCCTACATCCAGCGCTTCGCCGGCCGCCGCATCGTCATCAAGTACGGCGGAGCCGCCATGGTGCGTGAAGACCTGCGCGATGCCGTCTTCCGTGACCTCGCCCTGCTGGCCTGCGTTGGGGTCCAGCCGGTGGTGGTCCACGGCGGCGGCCCGGAGATCAACCAGTGGCTGGAGAAGCTGGCGATCGAGCCCCGCTTCCAGGACGGCCTGCGGGTCACCTGCCCCGACACCATGGACGTGGTGGAGATGGTGCTGGTCGGGCGCGTCAACAAGCAGATCGTCAACGGCCTCAACCGGGTGGGTGGCCGGGCCGTGGGTCTCTCCGGCAGCGATGGCGGCCTGGTGCAGGCCCGCACCATGGGGGACGGCACCCTCGGGGTGGTGGGCGATGTGGCCCGGGTGGATCCCTCGGTGCTCACCCCCCTGCTCGCGGCCGGCTACATCCCGGTGATCTCCAGCGTCGCCCCCAATGCCGATGGCCTGGCCCACAACATCAACGCCGACACCGTGGCCGGCGAGCTGGCCGCGGCCCTGCAGGCGGAGAAGCTGATCCTGCTGACCGACACGCCAGGGATCCTCCGCGACCGCCACGCCCCCGCCAGCCTGATCCGCCAGCTCAGCCTCTCGGAGGCCCGCGGGCTGATCGCCGACGGGGTGGTGGAGGGGGGGATGACCCCCAAGACGGAATGCTGCATCCGGGCCCTGGCCCAGGGGGTCAAGGCGGCCCACATCATCGATGGCCGGGTGGCCCATTCCCTGCTGCTGGAGGTGTTCACCAATGCCGGCATCGGCACCATGGTGGTGGGCAGCCCCGGCCTGCTCGATGGCTGAGGATCCGCCCGCCGAGGCCCCACGCAAGCACCAGCAAGGCTCCGGCCAGGTCGGTCACCCGTTCGGCCAGGGTCACCCCCACCCCGACCTGCATCGCGATGCCGTGGCGGCGCTGCAGCCACAGGCCCCGCAGGGCCTCACCACTGCGGCCGGGGGCGGCGACCAGCGCCAGGCCGGCGACATAGATCCGGCTGCTGGGCCGCCAGTCCAGGGGGTGCCCCAGCTGGCGCAGGTAGAACTGCCAGCGCTGGAACAGCAGCAGATAGCCCACGGCCACCAGGGCCGGCACCAGCAGCCAGCACCACCAGGGCAGCGCCCCCAGGGAGCGCATCACGCTGGCGAAACCGAACCAGAGGCTGAGCCCCAGATAGAGCGCCAGGGTCGCCACCAACCCCAGGAACCAGCGCTTCCTCATCGGCGGCCTTGCCGCTGGCGGGCCGGCGGCGGGATGGATAGCCACGCGGTCATGGGGTGAAGCGCAGCTTCTGGGCCGCATAGAGGCACATCCTCGCCAGGATCAGCCCCTCCTTCACATGGGCGATGTTCGAGCTGCCGTAACTGCGCTCCTGGTACCGCACCGGCACCTCCACGATCTTGAGATTCAGCTTGGCCGCGCCGAAAAGCAGATCGAAGTCGCCGAAGGGGTCGAAGTCGCCGAAGTAGGCCCGCCCGGCCTTGAGGCGCTCGTAGTCGGCCTTCCAGATCACCTTGGTGCCGCAGAGGGTGTCCTTGAGCCGCTGGCGCAGCAGCCAGGAGAAGGCCGCGGCGAAGAAGCGGTTGGCGGCCGTGTTCAGCGGCGGCATGGCGGCGCTGCTGCGGGGGTACACCAGCCGGCAGCCATTGACGAACTCCCCCCGGCCCTCCGCCAGGGCCTTGTAGAAGCGAGGCAGATCCTCGGGGCGCACGGTGAGGTCGGCATCGAGGATCATCAGCACCTCCCCCTCGGCCTGGTCGAAGCCCAGCCAGACGGCGTCGGCCTTGCCGCGGCCGCTCTGGCGCAGGGCCCGCAGCCGCAGCGGGCCGCTGTAGGCCGCGCAGACCCGCTCGATCGCGGCCCAGGTGTCATCGGAGGAGTGGCCCTCCACGAACAGCACCTCGGTGGCCGATCCCAGCAGGGGCATGCGGTCGATGGCCGCGGCGATGTTGCCAGCTTCGTTGCGGGCCGGGATCACCACGCTGACGCTGGGGCGGCGCTGGGCCGGGATGGCGGGTCGGGCCACGAGCCAGTGGGTCAGCCCGAACTGTTCCAGCACAGGCAGCTGGCTCAGCCAGCGGTTGGCCAGGGGGGCGAGCAGGGGGATCCGGCGGGGCAGCAGGCAGCGGTGCCCCTGCTTGAGCACCTCCCAGCCGGCCAGATCGAGCAGATTCTGCACGTCCCTGGGGGTGAGCCAGCTCTCGGGCGGCTGGGGCTGGCGCAGACCCAGGGTTTCCGCTGCCTTCAGCAGCGGCTGCCACAGCCAGTTGTGGAAACTCACCACCAGCCGGGTGCGGTCATGGCAGAACGCCGCCAGCCGCTCCAGCACCCCCTGCACGTCCTCGAGGGTGTTGAGGGTGTTGGCCAGCAGGATCACGTCGAAGGGGGCGCTCTCCCCGATCGCCGCCGGGTCGATGGTCGCCGCCTCGGCGCAGACGATCCGCAGGTGGGGGTGGGCCGCCCGGGCGGCGGCGGCGATGACAGGGTTGCGCTCGATGCCCACCCCGTGGCCCGGGCGGGTGGCCGCCAGCAGATCGCCCAGGCCGCAGCCGATCTCGAGCACCCGCAGGCCCGGGGCGACCAGCAGCTGGTGCAGGCGGTTCAGGTCCTCGTAGTAGGCGCGGTTGCGGCGGTGGAACCGCTGCAGTCCTTCCGGTTGGAGTGTGCCGTTCATCGCAGCAGGGCCAGCGTGCCCGCCACATCGAGCCGCAGGCCGCGGGCCACGATCCGCAGCGTCCGCAGGGTGCGGTTGCCGGGGTCGAGCCGGGCGGCGGCATCGAGCGCCTCCTGGGCCTGGCCGGGGTGGAAGCGGTAGAGCTGCACGAAGCCGAGGGCCATCAGGGCATGGGGATTGGTGGGTTCGAGGGACACGATGCGCTGCAGGGTGTCGACGGCCCCATCGGCGTGCCGCTGCAGCGCCTGGGCCAGGGCCAGACCATAGAGGTCTTCCAGGCCGGCTTCCCCGGGGTCGGCGCCAGTCTCCTGCAGCCTCGCCCGCAGCAGCCGCTCCCCCTGGGAGAGGTAGATCTGCTGGGGGTCGCGCTGGTTGATCTGCCCCACCTGCCGGAAGAGCCGGTCGAGATCGCCCGTCCGCAGCAGCCTGCCCAGCGCGAGCAGCTGGTCGATGCGGTTGGGGGGCGCCTCGACGTCGCTGCCTGTGCCGCCGCCGGCCACCGTCAGGGTCAGGGGGGCGGCGCGCAGGGCGAGCG
>NZ_JAYGHZ010000097.1:0-4364 GCF_034931285.1 Synechococcus sp. BA-120 BA3 | reverse complement strand
GCGTAGCCCGGGGTGGCCCCCAGCAGCCGCTCGCCGGCGGGGCCGCCGGACGTGCCGCGCACCAGGCCGAAATCCAGGGGCACCGGCAGGCCGTCGCTGTCGCGGCGCAGCAGGTTGGCGGGGCTGAGGTCGCCGTGCAGCAGGTCCTGGCTGTGCAGGGCGGCGAGCACCGGCAGCAGCTGGCGCAGCAGCAGCAGCACCTCCCCCGCCCCGAACACGAGCTGGCGCTCGGCGCGCAACTCAAGCAGCTGCTCGTAGGTGCGACCCGCCTGCCACTCGCGCACCAGCCAGAGCTGGTCGTCGGCCTCGATCACGGCGCCGATGCGGGGCACCTGGGGATGGAGCACCCCCTGCAGCCGCGACCACAGCTCCCGGGCCCGGGCCTGGTCCTGCTCCGGCCCGATGCGGCGCAGAGCCACGGGCGCATCGGCGGCCAGCTGGTCACTCGCCAGCCACAGCTCCCCCTGGGGGCCGCCCGACTCCGCCGCAAGACAGCGCTCCAGCCGGTAGCGGCCGCCGATCACCTGGCCCGGGGCTGCGCTCATGGGATCAGGGCCGCGCCGCCACGCTGGGGCTGCTCGAGGCCTCGGCCCGCCAGCCAGCCGTGGTCGTAGAGGCGGGAGCGGTAGCGATCGCCGCTGTCACAGAGCACGGTGACGATGCGGTGGCCGGGCCCCAGGCGCCGGGCCGTCTCCACCGCCGCGGCCACGTTGATCCCCACCGATCCGCCCATGAACAGGCCCTCCTGCCACAGCAGGCCGTAGATCGTGCGCAGGGCCATGGGGTCGTCGATGCGCACCGCGTCATCGATCGGCGCCCCCTCCAGGTTGGCGGTGACGCGGCTGTTGCCGATGCCCTCGGTGACGGAGTTCCCCTCGCTCTTCAGGGTGCCCTCGGTGGCCCAGCTGTAGAGGGCGCTGCCGCAGGGATCGGCCAGGACGCAGCGGACCCTGGGATCCTGCTCCTTGAGATAGAGGGCCACCCCGGCATAGGTGCCGCCGGTGCCGGTGGCGGCCACCCAGGCATCCAGCCGGCCCCCGGTCTGCTGCCAGATCTCCGGGCCGGTGCTGCCGTAGTGGGCGCGCCGGTTGGCGAGGTTGTCGAACTGGTTGGCCCACACGGCGCCGGGGGTCTCCTCGGCGATGCGGCCCGAGAGGCGCACGTAGTTGGCCGGGTCGCTGTAGGGCACGGCGGGCACCGTCCGCACCTCGGCGCCGAGGCTGCGCAGCAGGCCGATCTTCTCCGCCGACTGGGTCTCGGGGATGACGATCAGGCAGCGGTAGCCGCGGGCATTGCAGAGATGGGTCAGACCGATGCCGGTGTTGCCGGCGGTCCCCTCCACCACCGTGCCCCCCGGCTTGAGCTGGCCGCTGGCCTCCGCCTCCTGGAGGATGCCCAGGGCGGCCCGGTCCTTGACCGACCCGCCGGGGTTCATGAATTCCGCCTTGCCCAGGATCTCGCAGCCGGTGAGGGCGCTGAGGGCATGGAGCCGGATGAGGGGCGTCTGGCCCACCGCCCCGCTGAAGCCCTCGGTGATCCCGGTGCTCATGCCGTCGCTGTGGGCTCCCATGCGGCTGGCCTTCTCCATGGCTGCGTGGCCGGATCGTAGGGAACATCCCTAAGGTCGGCCCCAGAGAACGGCAGGACGATGGGTTCCAGGGCACACGCGCCGGCGGACATCACCTGCCTCCTGCAACGGCTCCAGGCGGTCCGCCAGCACAGTGAACGCCTGATCGAGGGCCTGGAGCCCGAGGACCTCTGCCTCCAGGGTATGGCCGATGCCAGCCCCGCCAAGTGGCACCTGGGGCACACCACCTGGTTCTTCGAGACCTTCCTGCTGGAGCCCCACCTGCCGGGCCACGCCACGCCCGACCGCCGCTGGGGCCACCTGTTCAACTCCTACTACGAGGCGGTCGGCAGCCGCCACCCCCGCCCCGAACGGGGCCTGCTCACCCGGCCGGCGATCGGCGAGGTGCTCGCCTGGCGCCGGCGCGTCGACGCCGGGCTGGAGACGCTGCTGCTGGAGCTGGATCGCGGCCCAGCCGATGCCGCCGCCCCCCTGCTGGAGCTGGTGGAGCTGGGGCTGCAGCACGAGCAGCAGCACCAGGAGCTGCTGCTGATGGATCTGCTCGACGGCTTCAGCCGCAACCCGCTGGAGCCCGCCTATGGCGTCGAACCCCCCGGCGCCGGGGCGCCGGACACCGCCGGCGGCTGGCGCTCCCACCCCGGCGGGCTGGTGGAGATCGGCCACGCCGGCGCTGGCTTCCACTTCGACAACGAAGCCCCCCGGCACCGCCAGTGGCTGGAGCCCTTCAGCCTCGCCGAAACCCTGGTGTCCAACGAGGCCTACGCCGCCTTCATCGCCGATGACGGCTACCGGCGGCCGGAGCTGTGGATGAGCGAGGGCTGGGCGCTGGTGCAGCAGCACGGCTGGAGCGCGCCCCGCTACTGGCGCGGGGAGTGGGAATTCAGCCTGGCGGGCCGCCGGCCGCGGCACCCCCAGGCGCCCGTGCGGCACATCAGCTGGTTCGAGGCCGATGCCTTCGCCCGCTGGAGCGGCGGCCGGCTGCCCAGCGAGGCCGAATGGGAGCTGGTGGTGACGGAAGCCGCCCGACCGGACGGCCGCCCCCTGCCCCAGGTCTTCGGCGCCCTCTGGCAATGGACCGCCAGCCCCTACCGGCCCTATCCGGGCTTCCGCCCCGCCCCCGGTGCCGTCGGGGAATACAACGGCAAGTTCATGACCTCCCAGTTCGTGCTCCGCGGCAGCGGCTTCCTCACCCCGGCGGGCCACGCCCGCCCCACCTACCGCAACTTCTTCGGGCCCCACTGCCGCTGGATGGCGGCCGGAGTGCGGCTGGCCCGCGACGGCGCTGTCGACCGTACCGGCGCCCCATGCTGATCGACCTCCATCCCGAGCCGGCCGACATGGCCCGGCTGGTGATCGACGGCATGGGCCGGCGCCCGAAGCAGCTGCCGGCCTGGCTGCTGTACGACGCCGAGGGGTCCCGCCTGTTCGATGCCATCTGCGAGCAGCCCGAATACGGCCTTACCCGCACCGAGACGGCCCTGCTGGAGGCGCGGGCGCCCGAGCTGGCCGCCGCCCTCGGGCCCGGGGTGGTGGTGGAGTTCGGGGCCGGCAGCGCCCGCAAGGTGAGCCCCCTGCTGGCCGCCCTGGAGCCCGCCGCCTATGTCGCCCTCGACATCAGCGCCGACCACCTGGCCCCCGCCTGCCGGGCCCTGCAGCAGCGCCATCCCGACCTGCCGGTGCTCGGCATCTGCTGCGACTACAGCCGCCTGGAGCAGCTGCCCGACCACCCCGCCCTGGCGGGCCACGGCCGGCTGGGCTTCTACCCGGGCAGTTCGATCGGCAACTTCGACCCCGCCGGCGCCCGGGACCTGCTGCGCCAGTTCCGCCGCCTGCTGGGGCCGGACAGCCGCCTGCTGATCGGCATCGACCAGCCCAAGGCGGTGGAGCGGCTGGAGGCGGCCTACAACGACGCCGCCGGCTGGTCGGAAGCATTCGCCCGCAACCTGCTGACCCGGCTCAACCGGGATCTGGAGGGCGATTTCCACCCCGACGACTTCCACTACCGGGCCTGGTGGGACGCCGGCCAGTCCCGCATCGCCATGGCCCTGGTGAGCCGCCGCGACCTGGAGGTGCAACTGGCGGGGCAGGCCTGGCCGTTCGCGGCCGGCGAGCCGCTGATCACCGAGTACAGCCACAAGTACGCCCCCGAGGCCTTCCTCGCCCTGGCCGCCGAGGCCGGCTGGCGGGGGGCGGGCCGCTGGAGCGATGCCGCCGGCGATTTCTGTCTGCACCTGCTGGTGCAGGCAGACTCGGAACAGCACCGGAGCACGCCATGAGCAGGGAGGAGCAGCGTCAGTCGATGCGCGGGGTGCGCGAGGGGCTGATCGAGGAACTCGAGGATCTGTACCGCCGGGCCTTCGACCGCATCGGCGAGCAGGACCTGGGCGAAGGGGCCATCGCCCGGCTCACCCAGCTGCTGCTGCGCTCGCGGGAGGCGGCCATCACCCCCCTGCAGGAGGAGATCGAGGCGCCCCTGATCACCCGCGCCCCCGGCGAACCGGTGCCATGAGCGGCAGCAGCTGGCTGGAGGAACTGGAGGCGCGGCTGGATCAGCAGCTGGAGGGCTTCCTGCGCACCAATCCCCAGCAGGAGGAGCTGCTGCGGGAGCAGGCCGCCCGCGACCGCCAGCGGCAGCTGCTGGCGGAACGGCTGCGCCTGCGCCAGCAGGCGGAAGAACAGCGGCGCGAACTGCTGCGGCTGGCCGAGGAGATCCGCCAGTGGCAGGAGCGCACCGGCCGGGCCCAGCCGGTGCGGGTGGTGCTGGTGGACCACCACC
>NZ_JAYGHZ010000096.1:0-4482 GCF_034931285.1 Synechococcus sp. BA-120 BA3 | reverse complement strand
CAGGTGATGGGGGCGGCTCGGGCTGGGGTACACCTGCAGGGCCAGCACCTGCGTCTGCCGCTAAGGCAGGATCTCGATCTCCGGCACCAGCCGAGGGATGATCCGGTCGGTGATCAGGTTGGCGAGCCGCTCCTCCTCATCCAACGGGTCAGCCACGCCGCGCACGTTGCGGCTGCGATCCTCCACCCCGATCAGCAGCGCGCCGCCGGCCGTGTTGGCGAAGGCCACGATCGTTTTCAACGCCCCATCCGGCGAGGAAAGATCACGCTTGAACTCCAACGTCTTGCCCTCAGGGCGCTTGAGCAGGTCGAGCAGATCCATCCTGCTCAGAAGTGTACTCGGAAGCAGCCAGCCTTGTCATGGATCCGAGCTACTTACTGAGTGCGGGGCACGGGTGGTAAGCCCAACGCTGTCCCTTAGTGGCAGGCTAGAAGTGTAGAGCGCAGGAAGGAAATCGTTGGCGGCCTGTCCACTCGAGGGGCTTGTTAGCCATGTTCTATTCATCATGATGCAATGCACGTAGAATCATCTTCATCACTTCTTTATTGGCGTTAAGATGTTGCAAGGCAATATTGGGATGGGCAAGGGGAAAAACTCGGAAGATCTCGTCAGCGAATGCCTGACCGATAGACCTAACTCCTTCAAAATCCAATACCACGACTTTAAATTTATCAATTCGAGCAAGCAACCTTTTGGCTTGAGATCTTGAGACAAGATTGTTATCGCCGTACTGAGCCAACTCCACTGGAACAACTGTCTTTGTAAATCCGTAGTCTTCGCCAGTCGAGAAACGGTCAAACACCTTTTTGGTGGTTCGCGACGTGTGGTTATTCAGCTTCATTGTTACGAATGTTCCTGCACCGCCTTGCTTTGCCTGAAAGATCCAGTCTTCTTTCTTTCCAAAATGATGCGAGAAGATGACTTCCCCTGATAGAATTGCAAAATCATCAAACATTCTAGAGCTAAAAAAGATTCCTTCTCCCGAGTGGCGCGATGGATCTGTTGTCAGCTTTCCCTTGGCAAGCTCAAGAACGGCATGTCGCTCGTCGAGAAGCCCTAGAGCGTGCTGAATCTTCTTAAAGATTCCAACGCCGTTATCGAGAATTGCGATTTCTGTTTCGGCAGCGGTCTTTGAGATATGCACACTAATATGTGTGCCGCTGGAATGGTCGATGGCGTTGTTAAAAATCTCGGTGAAGCCGTAATACCAGATTGATTTCACATTTTCAGCCATAAGCCCAAGCTTGGGAGCAACTTCCCTATCCCAGACGATATCCTCAGCTAACTGTGGGTCTATTTCAAAGCTCAAGTCACATTCTACAAGTGGCGCAAGTGCATAGCGCTTGTTACGAGTGGTTCCAGTTTCCGTAACTGCACCCTCCTCAATTAAATGCTGAATGTGCTTATGGATGGCTTGGCGAGAGCATTCAAACTTTGCCATCGCAATCTTTACGATGTCACTTGGGTGCTCCTTTACGTTGGCAAGGATGAAGTTTCTTACCGCTTCCCCGCGGCCGCGGATTTTCGACACGAACCTTTGTCAACCAGCTCAACTCCTATTGTCAACCTCGGCTCGCCCTATGTCAACCCTGCGATCTCGCTAACACTGTCTTCGGCGGTGAGTTCGGCTTCATCGCGGCCGACCGGCGCCACCGGATCATCCAGCTGTACACCCCCGACGGCCGCTTCGATCAGCTGGTGCTGATTCGCGAGTTCTGGGCCGACAGCGACGCCGCCGAAGCCGCGCCCGCCAACGCCGAGCAGCTGCACGTCGCTGGAGCTGGGGCCCGCGGAGCTGGCGGCGCTGCAGCTGCTGCCCGATGGCGGCTTCGTGCACCTGCCGGAGCAGGTGAGCCACCGGGCGGCCTTCAAGCTGGTGGGCGGCTGGCTGCGGGCCCCGTGCCAGATGGAGCGCCTGATCCGCCGCTACGACGCCACCGGCGCCTGGGTCTCCGCCAGCCACAAGGTGCTGGAGCGCGTCTGAGGGGCCGGCACGCCGGCATCGGCCTCACCGCGGCGGCAGCACATCCAACATCTGCCATAGATCTGGAAATCACGATCCGCTGTGAGAAGCAACGGCACGTCATTGATTTCCGCCAGGCGGATCAATGCGGCATGGGCCAGAGAAGCGGGCACATTCTCATAGCGCTTAAGAAAGGAACCCAGGGTTGGATGACAGATCAGCCGGCCCGTCTTCGCAACAGCCCACGAGATCGGCCAACAGATCAGCCGCGGAGGGTGGTGCTGCGTCATCCACGCCCTGCTCTGGGGATTGGAGAAACGCCGTCAACGCCTGTCGAACCAATTCGGACTTGCTGAGACGGCGGCGTTGGGCCTGCTCTGTGAGCTGGGCATCAAGGGCCTCGCTCAACTTGAGTGAGATCACGGCCATGGCAAGCGCCCCGACGTCGGCATCCCCATCCTGCAGGCTGCCAAGCGGGATTAGGTCTCAACCTCCCAACCCCCGACAAGCCCGCAGCACCACATCGGCACAGCGGCCGTACACAGCGGCCCGCCAGGCGGGGCTGTCGATCAGGAAGGCGTCGCGCACCTGGCGGCGGATCGCTTCGCGGTGGGGGGTGGGGCGATCGGGCACGGCGTGCAGCCAGGCATCGGCGCGCAGGGCGGCCAGCACGTCAGCGATCGGGCGGGTGCCGAACTCCAGGGCCAGGTAGCTGAGCTCCACCGCAGGGAGCATTCGGCGCAAAAACACCGGCACCGAGCCCGACACCACCGACGAGCTGGAGGGGCCCCGGCCGGGCCGGGTGACCTCCGGGCCATACCAGCGTTGCAGCCGTTCCCAGTCGTCGTCGCTGCTGCCGCTGCCGATCAGCTCCCCGTAGCCCCAGGGGCCCAGGCCGGTGTGGAGGTCGATCACCGCCAGGCGGCGGCAGCCCGGGCCCAGGTGCTCGGTGAGGATCTTCTCCAGGGTGGACAGCGACCAGCTGGGGCGGCTGCCGCCGTAGAAGAGGCCGGTGGGATGGGTGTACTGGCCGCGCTGCAGCGCCGCCTGGTAGGCGGCCATCCCGTGCCCAGTGATGAAGGCCTCAAGCAGGTTGTCGGCCCGTTGCCGCTCGGGCCCGTCCCAGTCGCCGGGCAGCAGGGCGTCGTGGAGGGCGTCGTAGGCCGGGTTCTCGGGCAGGGGGCCGCGGAAGTCGAGGCCGTTGCGGTTGAGATCAATGTTGTGTTCGTTGCCGCGGCGCAGCCAGGCGAAGCCATGGGGGTTGAGGGCATGGATCAGCAGCGCCCCGCCTCCGGCCGGCAGTGCGCCGTCGAGTTCATCCAGCAGAACGCCCACCTGGCAACCGGATCCGGCCAGGCCCTCCACGCCGTGGGTGCCGGAGATCAGCAGCAGCAGGGACTCGGGCTCGGCAGGACCCAGGGCCGCCGCATCGATGGCGAGCGGCTCGCCGGCCGGGCCGCGGTGATCGGGCAGGACATGGCTGCTGAGCCGGGCGCCGGCGCCAACGGCGGCGGCCAGGAACGCCCCACGGGCCGAGCGGTAATCGGGGCGGAAGAAGTCGCTGGTGGCCATGGGGGAGGGTGTGGGGCCGTTGATGAAGCGGGTCTCCACGCCCGTGCACATGTACACGAAAGGCAGCTAGTCCGCGAAGCCAGGTCCACTGGCCATTTTGGCCTCGCGCACGGCCACACCAGGCCCGGCGGCCAGGTTGATGGCGTCGCGGTTCTGCAGGGTCCAGCCCGCGGCCACGAGAGCCGCGTCGATGTCGACGCGGGCCTTCTGCTCGGGCGTCAGGTTCATGGGGGACCACCCTCGGCCAAGAAGTATTTACGCTGCGGATCCTTGGCGCTGGTGCCGATCTCGCGCACCAGCCCGCGATCGATCAGACGGGCCAGCCGCGTGCGCGTTGCCCGGGCCGACAGCCCGATGATGGCCGCGATTTCACGGGTGGCCAACCCCTGGCCTTCCCTAAGGCTGGCGAGGATCACCTCCTCAGTGGCGTCGACCACCGTTGGGCCCACGGGGACGGTGGGAATGGTGACGCGAAAACGAGTGGCGATCTCCTCGAAGATCGGTGGCGGCAGGCCCGCTTCTCGACAGACTGCCGTCATCCGCTGGATGCCGCTGCCCCATTGCTCGATCAGCCCCAGCGCCTGGAAGACGCGGCCGATCACGCGGTTGCGCAGCCTGGACACACCATGGGGCAGATCCTCCACGGTGAGCCCAAAGGGCAACAGGCCGGGATTTTCGATCTCCAGCCGATCATCGAAGATCGACAGCCGGATCGGTGCGCCCCGCTGGGAATAGTCGGTGTGGACCACCGCATTGATCAGGGCCTCGCGCACGGCCTCGGGCGGCAGACTCCAGCGGTCGGTGCGGCGTACCGCACCGATTGTCAAGCGACATCCGGAATTGGTCCTCCGGCGACATGAAATCTGGCCCACCCTGTGAGGCTGTAGCCCCGGCTTGTTGACGCCGTAGCCGGCGCCGGTTGGTCTTGCTCATCAGTCCATTGGGAT
>NZ_JAYGHZ010000095.1:0-4583 GCF_034931285.1 Synechococcus sp. BA-120 BA3 | reverse complement strand
CCCCTACCCCGTGGCCGCGGTGGTGTCCCGCGGCGGGCGCCCCGACCTGGCGCCAGCCGCTCTGCCGCTGGTGGCTTGCCCCACCTGCTTCATCGTCGGCGGCCAGGACTTCGAGGTGCTGCGCTGCAATCGCGAGGCCGCCGCCCGGCTCAGCGTCCCCCACGCCCTGCATGTCGTTCCGGGTGCCGCCCACCTGTTCGAGGAGCCCGGTGCCCTCGAGCAGGTCGCCCGTCTGGCCCGCGACTGGTTCCTCCAGCACCTGGCCGGGGCTCGTAACGCCGCCGTGTCCTGATCCCTCGGTCCTCCCCTCGTCATGGCCCACCGCCCTCCCCTCTGGACCGATCGTCTCCAGGCGGGGCTTGCCCTGGCCGACGCCTTCGCCGATCGCCAGGGCCGGGGCCGGGACACCACCCTGCTCGCCTTGCCGAGGGGCGGGGTGCCGGTGGCGGCCGCGATGGCTGCCCGCCTGGAGCTGCCCCTGGCCACCTGGTCGGTGCGCAAGATTGCCGATCCCGCCTGGCCGGAACTGGCGATCGGGGCCGTCGCGGCCGGTGGGGTGGTGGTCTGGCGCAACGGCCAGGGCGCCGTCCGCCGTGCGGCCAGTGCCGAGCGGCACGGCTGGCTTCGGGCCCAGGAGCAGGAACTGCGACGGCGACAGCAGCGCTTCGGTGATCCGCCCGGCGAGTGCCTGCGCGGCCGCCATCTGATCGTGGTGGATGACGGCATCGCCACCGGCATGACCATGAAGGCGGCCCTGATCTCCCTGCGCCAGTGCGCGCCGGCCTCCCTGGCCCTGGCGGTGCCGGTGGTCGACCGAGGCGCCGCCAGCGACCTGGGCCGTCTGGTGGAACGGCTGGAGGCGCTGGCCGTCGTGGATGATCTGCAGGCGGTGGGCCTGTGGTACGAGCACTTTGAGCAGCTCCAGGACCACGAGGTCCTGGCCCTGCTGCAGCCGACGGTTGGCCGTACTGACAGCGCTCCGAATCGGATCTATTCATGAATCAGAGGCCACGACCCGGGTGGTGCGAGCCCAGATCCCGGCAACCGGTCCCAGGGCGCTCGACACGGGGCGCCCTTCCCTATGGCATCGGCGCGGCCATGCGAGCATCCCCAACGAGCGAGCGGGGGATCTGCCGATGACGCCGGGGCAGGCCGACGCCGGGCCCATCGTGATGACGGATCTCCTCGGCATCGCCGCAGCGTTCGCGCTGCCCGGTCGGATCACCCGTCTCGAACCGTTGGGCAACGGCAACGTCAACGACAGCTTCCTTGTCGTCTGTGACGGTGTCGTCTGCGAAGGTTCACCGGAGCGGCGCTTCGTGCTGCAGCGCCTGAACCGCCGGGTGTTCGTGCGGCCCGACCTGGTGATGGCCAACATGATCGCCCTCGGGGAGCATGTCGACCGGCGTCTGGGCCAGGGCTGCCAGCTCCTCATGGGGCGCCGCTGGGAGCTCCCCCGGGTGGTTCCGTCCTCCGACGGAGAGCGTCCCTGGGTGGAGCGGGACGGCGGCTTCTGGCGCCTGATCACCTACATCGACTCCTCCCGCAGCTTCGATCTGGTGACCACGGCCGAGCAGGCCCGGGAGGTGGGCTTTGCGCTGGGCGTGTTCCACCACCTGCTCAGCGATCTGGATCCGGAACGGCTGGCGGACACCCTGGAGGGGTTTCACGTCACGCCCCGCTACCTGGAGCAGTACGACACCGTTCGGGCCAACGTGCCGGCCGCGGCCGATGCTGATGTGCGGCACTGCCGGGCCTTCGTGGAGGCGCGACGGGGTTTCGCTTCGGTGCTGGAGCAGGCCAGGAGCCGCGGTGACCTCAGGACGCGCCCGATCCACGGCGATCCCAAGGTCAACAACGTGATGATGGATGCCGCGTCCGGCCGGGCCGTCGCCATGGTGGATCTCGATACGGTCAAGCCTGGCCTGATCCACTACGACATCGGTGACGGCCTGCGCTCCTGCTGCAACCGCCTGGGGGAGGAGACATCCGACCTGGAGGGCGTCCACTTCGATGTGGATCTCTGCCGGGACCTGCTGGGTGGCTACCTCGCGGCGGCGTCCGGCTTTCTCACCGCGGCCGACTACGACCATCTCTATGCGGCGATCCGGCTGATCAGCTACGAGCTCGGCCTGCGCTTCTTCACCGACCACCTGGCGGGCAACGTCTACTTCCGGGCGGACCGGTCCGACCACAACCTGCAGCGCGCCCTGGTGCAGTTCCGGCTTACCGAAAGCATCGAGGCCCAGGAGGGTCCGATCCGGGCCGTGATCGAGGAGCTCCGGACCACGGCCCGGCCCCCTGTGGATGGCTGAGTTCCACTCCCATGGCTTCGAGCTCCGCCCCTTCGGCGCCGACGGCCCCCCCTCGGACCTGCGGCTGGAGGGCACGGCCAGCCGGGAGGGCGCCCTGCTGCGGCTCCGCTATCGGCTGGGCGGCGCGATCGAGACGCTGCAGCTGCCGCCACCGTCACCGGCCCCCTCGCGCCAGGACGGTCTCTGGACGACGACCTGCTTCGAGTGCTTCTGGGGCCTGGAGGGGGAGCGGCCCTACTGGGAACTGAACCTGTCCCCGGCCGGCCACTGGAACCTGTACCGGCTGGAGGGCTATCGGGAGGGGCTGCGGCCGGAGCCCGGCTACGACCGGCCCCTGCATCGGGTCCGCCAGGGGGACGGCCTCCTTTCCATCGCGCTGGATCTGCCGCTGCCGGCGGACATTCACGCCGATGCTCCCCTGGAGGTGGCGATCACCGCCGTGATCGAGGATCGCCACGGCCAGCTGAGCTACTGGGCCCTGGCCCATCCGGGGGCCGAGCCCGATTTCCACCGCCGGGACGCCTTCCTGCTGCGGCTCTGAGGGCATCCCGCTGGCGTCACGCCCCGGGGCCCGTGGGTTCAGGTGCCGGCGTCGGTGGCTTCGGCGTGATAGCTGCTGCGCACCAGGGGGCCGCTGCGCACCTGGGCGAAACCCAGGCTGCGGGCGATGGCGCCCAGCTCCTCGAACTCCTCCGGCCGCCAGTAGCGGGCCACGGGGATGTGGGCGAGGGAGGGGCGCAGGTACTGGCCCAGGGTGAGCCGCTGGCAGTCGACAGCCCGCAGGTGCTCCAGGGTGGCGACCACCTCGGCGGCGGTCTCGCCGAGGCCCAGCATCAGGCCGGATTTTGTGGGAAGGCCCGGCGCCAGCTCCCGGGCCATGGCCAGCAGGTCGAGGGAGCGGCGGTAGGTGGCGCCGCGGCGCACCTCCCCCTGCAGGCGCTCCACCGTCTCCAGGTTGTGGTTGAAGCAGACCGGGGCAGCGCCGAGCACCGCGCTCAGCCGTTGGCGCTGGGCCCGGCGGCCCGCTTCGGGGTCGGGGTGTCCGCCCCAGAAATCGGGCGTCAGCACCTCGATCAGCACCCGGGGATCCCGCCGACGGATCGCCGCGATGGTGGCGGTGAACAGGCTGGCTCCGTGGTCGGCAAGGTCGTCACGGGCCACGGCGGTGAGCACCACGTAGCGCAGGCCGAGCTCCTGCACCGCCTCCGCCACCCGCTCCGCCTCGGCCCCGTCCAGGGGCATCGGGGCCTGGCCCTTGTCCACCTGGCAGAAGGCGCAGCTGCGGGTGCAGATCGGGCCGCCCAGCAGGAAGGTGGCCGTGCCGGCGGCATAGCACTCGCCCCGGTTGGGGCAGCGGCCCTCCTCGCAGATGGTGTGCAGCCGCTGGGCCTTGACCACCCCCTGCACCCGTTCGGTGGCCGAGGCCTCGCCCAGGGGACGGCGGATCCACTCCGGCAGCCGCTCGGCAGGGGGGAAGGCGCTGTAGCGGCTGGTGGTGGTCATGGCGTCGCGGTCAGGGTGTCGCGCTCAGGCGTCGGGGGTCAGGCGTGGGGTTCATTCCATGCGCCGGCGTCCTTCGAACGCCCGGGCCAGGGTCACCTCGTCGGCATACTCCAGCTCTCCCCCCACCGGCAGGCCGTAGGCGATCCGGGTGACGCTGGTGAAGGGTTTGAGCAGACGGGCCAGATAGAGGCTGGTGGTGTCCCCCTCCACGCTGGGGGTGAGGGCCAGGATCACCTCGATCGCCCCCTCCCGGTCGACCCGCTCCACCAGGGGCTGGATCTGCAGCAGCTCCGGGCCCACCCCATCCATCGGCGAGATCAGCCCGCCCAGCACGTGGTACTGGCCGTGGAACTCGCGGCTGCGTTCCATCGCCAGCAGGTCGCGGGAATCGGCCACCACACAGATCTGGCCGTTGCGGCGCTCGTCGTTGCGGCAGATCTCGCAGAGCTCCTCGGCCGAGAGATGGAAACAGCGCCGGCACTGGCCCACCTGGCTGCGGGCCGCCAGCAGGGCATCGGCGAAGCTGCGGATCTGCTCCTCCGGCTGGCGCAGCAGGTGCAGGGCCAGCCGCTGGGCCGTGCGGGGCCCGATGCCGGGCAGTCGTTCGAACTGGTCGATCAGCCGGGCCAGGGGTCGGGTGAAACCGCTCAGCGAACCGGCTGCAGGTAGGCAGGAATCTAGGCGGCCCGCCCACGGCGGGCGACGGCGCCGGGTGAGGATGGCCCCGGCTCCCGCCAGCTCCCCTGCCCCGCCCCGTGCCATGGG
>NZ_JAYGHZ010000094.1:0-4610 GCF_034931285.1 Synechococcus sp. BA-120 BA3 | reverse complement strand
GTGCAGAGGCGGCGCAGGTCGATGGCGGCGGCCTCCAGGGGCTCCAGCCCCGCCACCACGGCGGGCAGCAGGCCCGAATCGAAGGCCGTGCCGTGGCGGCTCACCAGGATGAGGCGGGTGCGCGGCGGCCGGGTGCGGGGGTGCATCAGCCAGCGCCGCAGCACCAGCACGTGGCTGTGGCCGCCCCCCGCCAGGACCAGGAGGTGGCGCTCGGAAGCGGCGTTCATGGGCTGGGCAGCGGCATGCCGGTCGTCCGGGCCTGGAAGGCCGCGATCGCCGTGGGCAGGGTGGGGAAGAACAGGCGCGCCCCGATCCGCTCCACCAGGCCGGCGCGCTCCAGCTGGGCGTAGAGGTCCTGCTTGACCCGCACCAGCGCGAACGTGATGCCCCGGGCGGTCAGCTCCCGCTGCAGCTCGTCAAGCACGTCGGCCGCCGTGATGTCGATCTCCACGATGGCCTCGGCATTGAGCACGAACCAGGCCACCGGCTCGGTCTCGGCGGCGATCGTCTCCAGCACCCGCTGGCGGAAGTGCTCGGCGTTGGCAAAACACAGCGGCGCGTCAAAGCGGAACAGCACCAGGCCCGGGATGGTGCGCGCCCCCTCCCAGTCGCGCACGTCGTGCAGGCCCGCCAGCCGGGGCACGATCCCCATCACGGCGTCGTGGGGGCGCACAAGGCGGGCGAACAGATCGATCACCGACAGCCCCACCGCCAGCGCCACGCCGGTGAGCAGGTCGGTGGCCAGCACCCCCACCAGGGTGATCAGGGCGAGGCGGAATTCGCTGGGGCGGAAGCGGTACAGCCGCTGGAATTCGCGGATGTCGATCAGGCGCAGGGCGGCATAGATGACGATCGCCCCCAGCGCGGCGGTGGGGAACAGGGCCAGCACCGGCCGCAGCCACAGCAGCACCGCCAGCACCATCGCCAGGGCCACCAGGGAGAACAGCTGGGAGCGGCTGCCGAGGGAATCGCCGATGGCGGTGCGGCTGCCGCTGCTGCTCACCGGAAAGCCCTGCATCAGCCCATTGCCCAGGTTGAGGCTGCCGAGGGCCAGCAGTTCCTGGTTGGCATCGATGCGGTAGCCGCCCCGGGCGGCGAAGGCCCTGGCCGTGAGCACGTTGTCGGAGTAGCCCACCAGGGCGATGCCCACCGCCGCTGTGAGCAGGGAGCGGAGCTGGGCGCCCGACACCGGCGGCGGCAGGGAGGGGTGGGGCAGCCCGGCCGGGATGGGGCCGATCACCGCCACTCCCGCCTGCTCCAGGTGGACCGCCGCCACCACCGCCATCGCCAGCAGCACCGCCAGCAGGGGGCCCGGAGCCCGGGGGAAGCGCCGCTGCACCAGCAGCAGGAACACCAGCACCCCCAGGGCCAGCAGCAGGGTGGGCCGGTGGATCTCCCCCAGCCGGCCCAGCAGCTCCACCAGCTGGCCGGGGAGCGCGGCGGCCTGCAGCTTCAGTCCGCTGATCCGCCCCAGCTGGCCGCCGATCATGATCAGGGCGACGCCCCCCAGGTAGCCCACCAGGATCGGTTTGGAGAGCAGATCGGCCAGGAAGCCGAGCCGCGCCCAGGCGCCGGCGCAGCAGACCACACCCACCAGCAGGGCCAGCAGGCTGCAGAAGGCTGCGTAGGCGAGCGGATCCCCCGCCACCAGCGGCCCGACCGCCGCCGCCGTCATCACGGCGGTGGTGGACTCCGGCCCCACCGACAGTTGGGGGGACGAACCCAGCAGGGCATAGAGGAGCAGGGGCGGCAGGATCGCCCACAGCCCCGCCACCGGCGCCAGGCCGGCCACCTCGGCGTAGGCCATGCACTGGGGCACCAGGTAGGCCGCCACGGTGAGGCCCGCCAGCAGATCGGGGCGCAGCCAGCTGCGCTGGTAGCCCAGCAGCCGCGCCAGGCCCGGCAGCACCATGGCCAGGCGCTGGCGCGGCTCCATCAGTGTCCCCCGCCGCGGCTCATTTGCGGCGGGGCGGCAGCACCTGGCTGGGGCACAGCTCTTTGTCCTCCTCGACGCCCTTCATGCCGGCCAGCACCCCCTCCAGATCGTCCTTCGTGGAAGGGTCACCGCCGATCACGGCGAGCTGCTCGTTGGCCAGTTTGGCGCGGGTGGCGGTCGAGATGAAGCCGTCCTTCTCCAGGTTGCAGAGGGCGCTCATGTAGCCGGAGCCCACCCCCACCATCACCATGAACTCCTCCCGCGGGCTGAGCTCCCCGCCCTGGGGCTGGGCCTCGGCGAGCCGCGGCGTGGTGTCGAGAAGCGCCAGGAGCATCAGGGCGAAGGAGGTGGGCATGCCGGAGCCATGGCGTTGCCGTCAGGGTAGGGGCGCACCACAGTCCGCAACAGCTCAACCGATCAGCCCCCGGCCACCCACGATCGCCAGGGCATAAACGGCGTACAGGGCCAGCAGCAGCCAGCCGCGCCGACGATGCAGGACGTCAGAGCCCTTGGGGAGGACCAGCAGGAACAGCGCCGCGAGGCCGAAGCCAAGGACCAGCTGCACCTCCTGGACCGGCACGACGATCGGGGTGATGGTGGCGGCGACGCCCACCACCCAGAGCCCGTTGAAGATGTTGCTGCCGAGAATCGTGCCGAGGCCGACCTCATCGTGACCTCGCCACCTCGCGACCAACGACGTGGCCAGCTCCGGCATCGAGGTGCCGATCGCCACAAGGGTGGCACCCACCAGAAAGGCGTCGATGCCGAAGGACTGGGCCAGACCCCGGGCCCCCAGCACCACCAGCCTCCCGGCCACCAGCAGAAGCCCCAGGCCGACGACGCAGGAGAGGACCGCCGGCCACCAGCGCCGCTCCCCTCCAGGCACCTCGACGACACTGCGTTGTCGACGCACGTCCCGCACCACGACCGTGATCCACAGCAGGAAGACACCCAGTAGCAGGGCGCCATCCAGCCGCGAGAGGGTGCCGTCGAGGAGCAACAGCCCTGTCAGCAGCGGACCGGCCAGGGCGACCGGCAGATCGCGACGGGCGCTCTCCACGGGCAGGCGCTGCGCGGAGATCGCCAGCGTGAGGCCCAGGATCAGGGCCACATTGACGACGTTGCTTCCGAGGGCATCCCCCAGTGCGATCTGGGGCTTGCCTTCGAGCGCCGCCATGGTCGCCACCGACAACTCCGGGCTGGATGTGGCGAAGGCCGCCACCGTGGCCCCGACGATCCCGGTTGAGAGGCGTGCCCAGTGGGCCAGGCCCACGGCGCCACGCACGAAGAGTTCACCGCCCACACCGGCGGCCAGGACGCCGGACCCGAGGGAGAGAAGGTCAGCGGTGGCCATGGGGACCCCGATGGCTGGGCAGGGAGCATGGGGCCGCTGGCTCAGGCCTCCTGGTACACCGACACGTAGACGGTGCCCTGCTCCACCAGCGGCAGCAGCCTGTCGCGCAGATCCTCATTGTGCAGCCGCACACAGCCCAGGGTGGCGTGGAGGGGTTGGCGCGGCGCCCAGGCCCCGGGCCAGCCGCAGGCGGTGCCGCCGCCATGCACCATGATCCCGGCCCGGCCGAAACGCCGCTCCTGCATCTCCAGATCCTCCAGATCGAAGCTGTACCAGCCATAGCTGCAGCGATCGGCGGAGTAGGTGGGGCTGGGGTCCTGCTCGTAATCCCGGTAGACCTTCTTGGCGATCCGGTAGACGCCCGGCGGCGTGTCGGTGGACGTGTCCTGGTACTGGTCCTCGCGGCCCTGACCGCGCGCCAGCGCCGGGATCTCCCAGAGCAGGCGGCCCTCCACGTCGTAGGCCCTGGCCGTCTCGCTGACGTCGTTGACCACCACGTGGCTGTCGGAGCCGCTGAAGCCGAAGTCCCGTGGGGTCTTCCTGGGCCCCACCAGCCCGGGCGGATCGACGGGCCGCTCGGCCGCGGGCGCGGTGGGCGTAGCGGGTGGGGCCGTGAGGGACCTCGCCGATGGGGCCACGCCGCCGGCCTCCTGCTTCAGCCGCTGCTCCCAGGCTTCGCAGTCGGCCGGGGTGCGGATCTCCCGCTCCGCCTGGGCGCAGGCGGCGGGAGGCTCCATCCCGTCCCATACGAGCCCCTCGGCCCGGCGGCGGCGGCCCAGGCCCACCTCCACCGTCTCGCCGGGATTGCGGTAGAGCATCAGGGCCGCGGGAACGGCCGACCAGCGGCGCTCCCTCAGGTGGCGGTCGAGGGTGTCGTGGTAGTCATCCCCGTGGAAATGGGCGCCGTTGTTGTAAGCGAAGCTGCAGAGGGCGGCCCGCTGGCGATCCCCCATCTCCGCCCAGAAGGGGATCGTGGCCTCGAGCACCTTCCAGAAGCGCTCGCGGCAGTTGTGCTCATAGAGCGCGTCGGCCTGCGCCTGGGTGATCACATCCCCCAGCCGGATCGGGGAGCCGTCCTGGTAGAAGGTGCTGCCCCACCCGATCGTGATCGGCGCGCCGCCGGTGCGGGGATCGGGGTAGGCCTGGAGCCTGCAACCTTCGTAATGGTGGTTGAGCTGGGCCACCTCCGGGGGCAGTGCCCCCCCGCCGGTCGCCGGCAGCCAGGCGTCGTCGGGAATGATGAAGCGGGCGGGATTGAGGTAGCGCTGCTCGCCGTCCGGCAGCGGCACGGTGCCGCCGGGGCAGGTGTAGGGCCCCGCC
>NZ_JAYGHZ010000093.1:0-4637 GCF_034931285.1 Synechococcus sp. BA-120 BA3 | reverse complement strand
TGCTGGTGCTGCTCACCCGCCTCTCGCCCGCCTTCCCCTTCAGCCTGCTGAACCTCGCCTACGGCCTCAGCGAGGTGAGCCTGCGCGACTACTCCATCGGCCTGATCGGCATCCTCCCGGGCACCGTGCTGTTCTGCGCCCTCGGGGCGGCGGCCGGGGATCCCCGGCGCTTCTCGGCCCTGCTGGCCGGTCCGGCCGATGGCGTCACCTGGGCCCTGCGGCTGCTGGGGGTGGCGGCCACCGTGGCGGTGGTGCTGCTGGTGGGCCGCCAGGTGCGTCTGGCCCTGGAGGAACGCGGGGTAGCCTCCCTCGTTGCGATGCAGGCCAGTGATGGTGACGGCCGAGACTCCCCCCCACCCCAGCGCCGGCGTCTGCCCGAACTGCGGCGGTCAGCACCTCACCCCGGTGCGACGGGTGCGGGTGAGCAAGGCCCGGGTGGCGGCTGAGCTCGCCCACTGCGCTGACTGCGACTTCCTGTTCCTGGCCGATCCCACCTGGCTGGATGTGGCCTACGAGGAGTCCTTCTACGGCGACACCGGTTACGTCGACCGCAACCTGCACGCCGCGCGGCTGCTGCGGCTGCTGCTGGTGATCGGTCGGCTGGGCCGCTTCGGTGCCAGCGAGCCAGGCTGCGACCTGGGCACCGGCCTGGGCATGCTGCCGCGCCTCCTGCGTGACCACGGCTTCGATTTCCACGGCACCGACGCCTACGCCGCGATGGAGCTGATCCGCCCCTTCTGCGGTCCGCCCGGCGATGGGCCGATCGGCTGCAAGACCGCCTTCGAGGTGATCGAGCATGTGCCCTGCACCCCCGACTTCCTGCGCCATGAGGTGGGGGCCACGCCCCTGTTCGTCTTCTCCACCCTGATGCGCCGGGAAGGGGAGATCCCCGGGCCGGACTGGTGGTACTACGCCTTCGGCAACGGCCAGCACATCAGCTTCCACAGCCGCCGCAGCTTCGCGGTGGCCATGGCGCGGGCCGGGATGGATCCGGCCTGGCTGGTCTGCATCGACGGCCCCGTGCATGAGCGGGCCCTGCACCTGATCGCCCCTTCGGCCCGCTGGCGCCGCGCCTTCCGGGTGGCCGGGTGGTTGGTGAATCGGGGCCTCGACGGGCTGCTGCTGCCGTGGCTGGAGCCCCTGGTGGGGCTGCGGCCGCGGATCATCCCCGACCACTACCTCGCCATGGAGCGGCTCAGATCTGCCGCAGAGCGTCAGCCTTGTCCTTGAAGTCGCTGAGCAGCAGCTGCAGGTAGGTGACCTTGCGCAGCTTGACGTTGGCGGTCAGCGACATGCCCACCTGCAGCGGCAGCACCTTGCCGCTCTTGAGCTTCAGCTGCTGGGAGTTGAGCCGGATGTCCACCGGAAAGCGGTAGAAGTTGTCCATCTGATCGGGGGGCAGGGCATCGGAGCCGATGCGCCGAACCGTGCCCTGCAGCACACCGAAATCGGTGGCGGGGAACGAATCGATGCTGATGTCGGCGGCCTTGCCCTCCGAAACGAAACCGATCTCCCGGCTGGGCACCTCCACCCGCGCCTCCAGCTTGTCGAAGGGCACCACCTTCATCACCGGTTCGCTCGTCTGGGCGACGAAGCCGCGGGAGCGGGACTTGAGCTCGAACACCACCCCCGCCTCCGGGGCCCGGATCTCCTGGTAGCGGATGTTGACGTTGAGCTCGGTCAGCTTGCTGCGCAGATCGGCCAGCTCGCTCTGGATCTCGCGGACGCCCTGCTGCAGGATCGCCTGCTGGCGCAGCCGGTCGACCTGGGTTTCCTCCAGCTTGCCCTGCACCTCCTGCACCTTGTTGCGCTGGGAGAGGTACTGGAGTTCGGCGGTGGCGCCCTCCTTGTTGAGGGTCTCGAGGCGGCCGAGCACGTCCTTCTCCAGGGTGAGGCTCTGGCGCAGCACCCGCTGCTCGGTGTCGTTGAACTGCAGGTAGCGGTCGAGTTCCACCTGCTTGAGCCGCAGCTGCTGCTGCTTGTAGCGGATCGTCTGCAGCAGGCTGCGCTGGCGGTCGCGGGTGGCCTCGGTGTCGAGACGCAGCAGCACCTGGCCCTTCTCCACCCGCTCGCCCTCCTTCACCAACACCTCGTCCACCACGCCGCCCACCGGCATCTGGATGTCCTTCACGGCGCCGATGGGTTCGAGCTTGCCCGGGGCGGTGACGATCTCCTCGGTCTGGGCGAAGGCCAGCCAGCCGAGGCCGAACAGGGTGACCCCCATCAGCGTCCAGGTGATCGAGCGGGCCCAGAAGCGGGACTGCTGCAGCACCACGTCGTCGCTGTCGGTGTGGATGCTGCGCTCAAGGCCGTTCTGGGCGCGGCGGAGCAGGCCGGCCGGGGTCGGCAGGGGAGGACGTGCCATCAGCCCGCCTCCTGCTGGCGATACAGCGCGAAATAGCGGCCCTTCAGGGCCATCAGCTCGTCATGGGTGCCGGTCTCGACGATGGCGCCCTGGTGCATCATCACGATCAGGTCGGCGCGGCGGATGGTGGACAGGCGGTGGGTGATGAAAAACACGGTGCTGTGGCTCATCGCCTCGCGCAGGTTGTCGCACACCTGGCGTTCGGTGTCGTAGTCGAGGGCGCTGGTGGCCTCGTCCATCACCAGCAGCTGGGGCTGGCTCAGCAGGGTGCGGGCGATGGCGATGCGCTGGCGCTGGCCGCCGGAAAGGGAGGCGCCCCGCTCCCCCAGGGGGGTGCTGTAGCCGGCGGAGAGCTCCATGATGAAGTCGTGGGCGCCGGCGATGCGGGCGGCCTGCACGATGGCGTCGCTGGGGGCCTCCGGGTTGGTGAGGGCGATGTTCTCGCTGATGGTGCCCGAGAAGAGCAGGGGGTCCTGGGGCACGATGCCCACCTGGCGCCGCAGGGAATAGAGCTCCACCTTGTCGATGTCGTAGCCGTCCACGAGAATGCGGCCCTTGCTCGGGGCATAGAGCCGCGGCAGCAGCTTCATCAGCGTGCTCTTGCCGCTGCCGCTCTGGCCCACGACCCCGGTGAAGGTGCCGGGGGGCACATGCAGGCTGACGTTGCTGAGCACCTCCGGCCCGCCGGGGTTGAAGCGGAAGCTGAGGTTCTCGAACACCACGTCGCCCTTCACCGGTGGCAGGGGGATGTGGCCGCGGTCGGCTTCGCTGGATTCCTCCGGCGTATCGACCACGTCGGCGAGGCGCTCGAACGAGACCCGCAGCTCCTGGATGTTCTGCCAGATCGAGGAGAGCCGCAGCAGGGGCTGGGTGACGTAGCCGCTGATGATCCGGAAGGCGATCAGCTGGCCCAGGGTGAGTTCCCCCTTGAGCACCAGGGTGGCCCCCACCCAGAGCACCAGCAGCTGGGAGAGCTTCTGGAGCACCGAGCTGGTCTCGTTGAGGAAGGTGCCGGTGATCGTCTTCTCGAAGGTGCGGGAGATGTATTTGGCGTACATCTCCTGCCATTTCCAGCGGCTCACCATCTCCACGTTCTGGGCCTTCACCGTCTGGATGCCGGTGAGCACCTCCACCAGGTGGCTCTGGGTGCGGGCGTTCTCCTCGGCCGCCTGGCGGTACTGGCGCCGGAACAGGGGCGCCCCCAGCAGGGTGAGGCCCACCTGGATCGGCAGCACCGCCAGGGCGATGATCGTCAGCAGCCAGCTGTAGATCGCCATCACGATGATGTAGATCACCGAGAAGGCGGCATCCAGCAGCGTGATCAGGGCCTGGCCCGTGAGGAAGTTGCGGATCTTCTCCAGCTCGGCGATCCGGGTGCCCAGCTCGCCGACGGGGCGCTTGTCGAAGTAGCCGAGCGGCAGCCGCAGCAGGTGGTCGATCACCTCGGCGCCGAGGCGCAGGTCGATGCGGTTGGTGGTGTCGGTGAACAGGAAGGTGCGCAACGAGCCGATCACCCCCTCCATCAGGGTGACCACCACCAGGGCCATGCCCAGGATCTGCAGCGTGTCGAGGCTGCGCTGGGAGATCACCTTGTCGATGATCACCTGGATCAGCAGGGGGTTGGCCAGGCTGAACAGCTGGACCACGAACGAGGCCAGCAGCACCTGGAGCAACATGCCCCGGTAGCGCTTCAGGGCCGGCCAGAACCAGCCCGGCCCGAAGGTCTGCTCCGGCGTGTCGATGCTGCGCTCCAGCAGCAGCAGCTCCAGCCCTTCCGGGTACTGCTCGGCGATCTGGGCGGGGCTCAGCTGCACCCAGCCCTCCGCCGGCGAGGCCAGCCGCAGGCCGGCGGCGTTGCTGGCGGTGGCGATGGCGAAGCCCTCCTTCCACGGCACCAGGCAGGGCGTGATCAGCCGGGTGGCGGAGGCCGCCGGCACCTTGGCGCCGGTGACCAGCAGGCCGAGCATGGCGGCGATCTGGCCGCAGAGCTGCAGATCCGGCGGCTGGCCGCGGCGCATCTTGTCGCGCAGGATCTTGTCCACCGCATCGCGGCGGTAGGGCAGCTCCAGCAGCTTGCCGAGCATCTGGAAGCAGGCCAGGGTCTCCTCCAGCGGACCGTTGCCCCGCACCAGGGTGAGGCCCCGGTCGCTGCGGTCCTGGCCCAGATCAAGGCTGCTGGGCTGGGCCAGCCCGCCGGCTTCAGCGGCGATCGGTTCCACCGGCCCGCCGGCACCGGCGCCGATCGGCTCCGGCGGCCCGTCCGCCTCCGGGG
>NZ_JAYGHZ010000092.1:0-4711 GCF_034931285.1 Synechococcus sp. BA-120 BA3 | reverse complement strand
TTCCTAAACTTTTTTGGTTGTCCAGGTTCGACCGCTCCACCCCTTCCGGGGCTCTCGCGGCGCGTCGCCTCCCGGCGACTCAGAAAACTTACAACACCGTCGGCTCGCGCCTCTCGATCCCGTAAGCTTGCTCCCCGCTCGAGCTTTCGCTCTCTGGGGCGCAGTCCAAAATCATATCACGTGCTTCGCGGGCTGCTTCTCCAAGAGGCTGATCCGAAGAGTCCCCAGGAGCCGGGTGCTCCCCTGTGCCTGCAGAGCTGCCCCTGGTCGCCACGACCGCCACGGCACTCGGAAAGGCTGCCAGGCCACCACAGGCACGGCAGCGGTGGCCTTCGAGGGCCTGCATGGATGCGCTGCTGAGAAGGGAACCGAGCAGGACTGAGCAGGGCCGGCGACGGTGCCCCCCCCCGCCGCCAGCCCTCGGCAACCTTGCGACGGGCGATTGGAACACCGCGCAGCCCCTCAGGACCGCCCTGGAAAGGTCAGGCCCTGGGGAGCTGAGCCTGCGCACTCCGGCCATCGGGCACAAAAAAAGCCGCGATGACTCGCGGCTTGCAGGGGTTGGATGGGGGCGGAAGCCGACCGACGACTTAGAACAGACCCAGGGTGAGGGACTTGTCGATGGGGAGGCAGGCGCCGATGCCCAGATAGATGGTGAAGACGGTGCCGAACAGGAAGGCACCCATGGCCACGGGTCGGCGGAAGGGGTTCTGGAACTTGTTGAAGCTCTCGATGAACGGGATCAGCATCAGACCCAGCGGGATCATCGTCTGCAGGGCGATGCCGAGCAGCTTGTTGGGGACCACCCGAAGGATCTGGAACACCGGGTAGAGGTACCACTCGGGCAGGATCTCCAGCGGGGTGGCGAAGGGATCGGCGCGATCCCCCAGCATCGCCGGATCCATGACGGCCAGACCGACGAGGCAGGCGATGGTCCCGAGGATGACCACCGGGAAGATGTAGAGGAGGTCGTTGGGCCAGGCGGGCTCACCGTAGTAGTTGTGCCCCATGCCCTTGGCCAGCTTGGCCCGCAGCTTGGGATCGGTGAGGTCAGGCTTCTTGAGGATGTGCATGGTGGGGGCTCGGAGCGCTGGTGACCGGTGGGGGAAGGCTAAGGGGAAGAGCGGGGTTCAGAGCGGGCCGGAGATGCCCTGCTTACGGATCATGAGGAAGTGGATCAGCATGAACACCGCCAGCAGCCAGGGCAGCACGAAGGTGTGGAGGCTGTAGAAGCGCGTGAGAGTGGACTGGCCGACGCTCTCACCACCGCGGAGCAGCTCGACCATGAAGTCGCCGACCACGGGAACGGCGGCAGGCACGCCACTGACGATCTTGACGGCCCAGTAACCCACCTGGTCCCAGGGGAGGGAATAGCCGGTGACGCCGAACGACACGGTGATCACGGCCATGGTGACGCCCGTGACCCAGGTGAGCTCACGGGGACGCTTGAAGCCGCCGGTGAGGTACACCCGGAAGACGTGCAGAATCAGCATCAGCACCATCATGCTGGCGCTCCAGCGATGGACGGAGCGGATCAGCCAGCCGAAGCTGACGTCGGTCATCAGGTACTGGACCGAGCTGTAGGCCTCCACCACCGTGGGCTTGTAGTAGAAGGTCATCGCGAACCCGGTGGCGAACTGGATCAGAAAGCACACCAGGGTGATGCCGCCCAGGCAATAGAAGATATTGACATGGGGGGGGACGTACTTGGCGGAAATATCGTCGGCAATGGCCTGGATCTCCAGGCGCTCCTCGAACCAGTCATAGATCGGGGACGACTTGGCGCCGGTGGACGAGTTCGCCATGCAGCGGGGGGCTTGGGTTGCGAGAGTCTACCGATCGTTCTGACCCCCCCGTGAGAGACCCGGCCCGCCGCTCCCTGCCGGCTCAATGGTTTGCAACAGGGCTCTGCCTGCTGCTGTGCCTGCCGCTCGGCATGCCCCCAACGGCCCTGGCGCTCAGCGATGCCCAGCAGCTGGTGGTGGAGGCCTGGCGACTGGTGAACCAGAGCTACGTCGATCCTGCCCAGCTGGAGGCGGTGCAGTGGCGGCGCCTGCGCCAGAAGACCCTGGAGCAGCCGATCGGCACCACGCTGCAGGCCTACGCGGCGATCGAGGCGATGCTGGCCCCCATCGACGATCCCTACACACGGATGCTGCGACCGGAGGAGTTCGCCACCCTGCGCTCCAGCACCCAGGGGCGAGTGACCGGCGTGGGACTCCAGCTGGGGCTACGGGCTGGGGATCAGCGGATCGTGGTGATCGCCCCCCTCGACGCCTCACCCGCGGCCGAGGCGGGGATCGTCTCCGGCACCGAGATCCTGCGGGTGAACGGCACACCGGCCGAGGAACTGGGGCTGGAGGGCACCGCCGCCCGCCTGCGGGGACCCGCCGGCAGCGACGTTCTCGTGGCCCTGCGCGCCCCCTCGGGACAGGAGACGGAGATGCTGCTCGATCGCCGCGACGTGGATCTGCAGCCGGTGCGCAGCCACCGCCTGGTCAGCGACGGCCACAGCCTCGGTTACCTGCGGATCACCCAGTTCAGCGAGCCGGTACCCCAGCAGGTGCGGGCCGCCCTGGCCGCCATGACCGCCCCCGGGGGCAGCGGCCCGATTGAGGGGCTGGTTCTGGATCTGCGCAACAACTCCGGGGGCCTGGTCGCCGCCGGCCTGGCAGTGGCCGACGGACTGCTCGACGGGGACCCGATCGTGGAGACCCAGGACCGGGGCGGCATCGCCGACCGGCAGCAGGCGGGTCCCGGACAGCTCTATGGCGGCCCCATGCTCACCCTGGTGAACGCCGGCACGGCCAGCGCCAGTGAGATCCTCGCCGGGGCCCTGCAGGACAGCGGCCGCTCGCGCCTGGCCGGCAGCCGCACCTTCGGCAAGGGACTGATCCAGACCCTGATCAACCTCAGCGACGGCAGCGGCCTGGCGGTGACCGTGGCCCGCTACCTCACCCCGAGCGGCCGGGACATCCAGAACCAGGGCATCGAGCCGGACGTACGGCTGTCCCAGCCCGAGCCCCTGGAGCCCGATGGGGAACGGGACACCTGGCTGCAGGAGGCGGCCGGGCTGCTGGTGGCGGAACTGGCGGCCCCAGCCCTGGCGACATGAGCCAGCGCACGTACCACGATCCACTGCATGGGGCGATCCGGCTGGATCGCCAGGATCCGGCCGAGGCCCTGGCGATCGACCTCATCGACACCGCCCCCTTCCAGCGGCTGCGTCGCATCCGCCAGCTGGGGCCCGCCTTCCTCACCTTCCACGGGGCGGAATCCAGCCGCTTCACCCATTCCCTCGGGGTGCTGGCGGTGGCGCGGCTCGCCCTGCAGCAGCTGGAGCGGCTCGATCCCTCCCTGTCCCGGCACCGGGACGTGCTCTATGCCGCCGCCCTGCTGCACGACGTGGGCCACGGACCCCTCAGCCACTCCGGCGAGGAGATGTTCGGCCTGCGGCACGAGGCCTGGTCGGGGCGGCTGATCCGCGACCACTCCGCCCTTCGGGACGTGCTCGATGACGGCGCCCCGGGCCGGGCCGCCCTGGTGGCCGACCTGCTGGAGCACGGCCGCCACCCCAGCCGGGCCATCAAGGCGCTGGTGAGCAGCCAGCTGGACTGCGACCGGCTCGACTACCTGCTGCGCGACAGCTACAGCACCGGCACCCGCTACGGCCAGCTGGATCTGGAGCGGATCCTCGCCAGCCTCACCCTGGCGCCCGACGGGGATCTGGCCCTCCACCCCCGCGGCCTGATGGCGGTGGAGCACTATCTGGTGGTGCGCCATCTGATGTACCGGAGCGTCTACAACCACCGGCTCAACATCGTCTGCAACTGGCTGCTCAACCGGGTGATCAGCGTGGCCCGCAGGCTGGGCCCGGACCTGGTCTGGGCGGACGCCACCATGGCCCGTTGGCTCTGGGACCGGGATCACCTCGATCTGGACAGCTACCTGGCCAACGACGACATCCGCACCGGCTACCACCTGGTGCGCTGGCGGGAGGAGGGGCCCGAGGAGCTGGCCGATCCCTGCGGACGGCTGCTGGAGCGGCGCCTGCCCAAGGCCACCGACGTCAGCGACCTCTCCCCGGCCGGCCGGATCGAACTGCTGGCGGTGGCGCGGGGGCTGTGCGAACGCGCCGGGCTGGTGGCGGACGGCTGCTGCGCCCTGGAGCAGCGCCAGAGCCGGGGCTATCACCCCTATTCCGGGGGCCTGCGGCTGTGGGACGGCCAGCGGCTGCAGGCCCTCGAGCAGCGCTCGCCGCTTGTGGCCAGCCTCTGCCAGACGGTCGACATGGCCTGGCTGATCCATCCGGCCCGGGTCAGCGACGCGCTGCGGCAGACCCTGGCGGTGCGGCGGCAGGACGACGCCGGCCGGCGGGACCTCTAGGTTCGCTGCACCGCAGGGCACTGTCGTGGCAGCCGCACTGATCCAGGCGATCGATGGCCAGCAGCCCCACCTGCTGCGGCTGCCTGCCGAGGAGGGATCCGCCAGTGCCCTCGAGGAGGTGCGCTACGCCCTCGGCAGTCGCCTGCCGCCGCCAGGCCCCGTGGTGCTGGAGGCGGGCCGCTGGCTGCTGCGGCTGCCGGACCTGCGCCAGCTGCAGGAGCTGCTGGATTCGCTGCAGCTGGAACTGGTGCGCGTCGCCGGCCGCCGGCCGGAAACCCTGGTGGCCGCCGCCGCCCTCGGCCTCGACACCGATCCGGGCATGGGG
>NZ_JAYGHZ010000091.1:0-4795 GCF_034931285.1 Synechococcus sp. BA-120 BA3 | reverse complement strand
GCTGCGCCGCTGGCTGCCGCCCGGCTCCCCCGGCTGGATCGCCAGCGGCGCCGGGCTGGGGGCCTTGAGGGGGGCGAAGCTGGTGGAGCAGGGCGCCGACGTGCTGGGCGAGCTGGATCTGGAGGCCCTGGCGCTGCAGCCCCCCGGGGGCGGGCTGGAGGTCGTCGCCCCTTAGCACGGAACACCCCACTGCGGGCCCGGTGGCCCCCAAACCGCTGTCATGAGTGGACTTCTCCTGTTGCGGCCCTGCCGCAACGCCCATACGATTGGCGCGCTGAACGCACCGGGCGGTCGGGGACTTCCGATTCGCCTTCATCACTCGACGACCCGAACCCCCGCCATCGCCGCCTACCCGGAGGCTTCCCCCGAACAATGAACAAAGCTGATCTCGTCAACATCGTGGCTGCCCGCACGGAGCTCACCAAGACCGACGTCTCCCTCGTCGTCGATGCCGCCATCGAAACCATCGTCGATTCGGTGGTCGAGGGCAAGAAGGTGTCCATCCTCGGTTTCGGCTCCTTCGAGCCCCGTGAGCGCTCCGCCCGTCAGGGTCTGAATCCCAAGACCGGCGAGAAGATCAAGATTCCCGCCAAGCGGGTGCCCGCCTTCACCGCCGGCAAGCTCTTCAAGGACAAGGTCCAGGGCTGATCCGCCGCTGCCGCTCCCGGCCATGGAGGTGGCCGCAGGGAGTTCCAGCCCTCCCCTGCGGCTGCCCCTCCATCTGCGGCAGCGCCTTGCCTCTGGGCTGGAGCTCCGGCGGCAGGGCTACCGCACCCGTTTCGCTCCCTCCCCCACCGGTCCCCTGCACCGGGGCAACCTCCGCACCGCCCTGCTCGGCTGGCTTGAAGCCCGGCTGAGGGGCGGAGCCTGGCTGCTGCGCATCGATGATCTCGACGCCCCCCGCAACCGGCCGGGTGCCGAGGCCTCGATCCTCGACGACCTCCGCTGGCTGGGTCTGCACTGGGATGGTCCCGTGGTCCGCCAGAGCGACCACCGCGGCGTCTACGCCACCGTTCTCTCGGCCCTGCGCCGGGCCGGGCGGCTCTACCCCTGCCGCTGCAGCCGGCGGCTACTGGCCGATGTCTCGGCGCCCCACGGGGCGCTGGCGGTGTATCCGGGCTACTGCCGCAATGGTCCGCCCCTGTGGGGCTCCCAGGCTGGGCGGCTGCCCAGCTGGCGCCTGCGCCTGGAGCCGGGTGCCCTGTGCTGGCAGGAGCGCTGCGGCCCCTGTGGCGGCCAGGACGGCCCCACCGAGGTGGGAGACGTGGTGCTGCGCCGGGCCGATGGGGTGGTGGCGTACCACCTGGCCACGGCCGTGGACGAGCTGCTGATGGGCATCAGCGAGGTGGTGCGGGGGGAGGATCTCTGGCCTTCCACCGGGGCCCAGGTGGCCGTGATGGCCGCCCTCGGCACCGACCCGCCCGCCTATGCCCATGTGCCCCTGTGGCGGGATGGCCAGGGGGAGCGGCTGAGCAAGCGGGAGGGGGCCGAGGGGCTGGCCGGTCTGCGCCGCCGGGGCCTGGATGCCCCCGGGGTGATCGGAGAGCTGGCCGCCAGTCTTGAACTGGTGCCTCCGGGCAGCCGCCTCAGTGCCCGGGAGCTGGTGGATGGCCTGAGTCTGGAGGGACTGCAGGGTTGCCTGCGCCAGGGGCAGGGTGTCAATCCTTAAGGAAGATTTCGGGATCCAGGGGGTCTGGGCGAGGCACAGTGAGGAGATGAAAACAAACCCCTGCGAACCGGCCATGGCTGCTCATGTTCCCGCTTCCGGATCGAGGGGTCATTCCCCCGGTCTGAGCCGATGTCCCCAGTGCGGCGGCAGCGGCCTGCTGCGCATCGATGATCAGCGTTACCGCACCTGTCTCGACTGTCTCGGCCAGGGCCGCTCCCCGGCCATGGGGGGCGATGGGATGCTCTTCCGGATGGTCACTTCGAGGTCCGTTTCTTCCGCCAGATGAAGAAGGCGGCGGTGGCCACGACCACGGCCAGGGGCGCCGCCGTGAGCAGCAGCAGGATCACGGCGGTCCAGTCGGTGTACATCGGTGCGTGTGTTGAAGCGGTGCCATCATCCCAGCAGATGCCCCCTCCGGTGATGGCCGACGCTCCCCAGCCCAGCGACGTTTCCCGGCCCCTCTTCGGGTTCCGGGCGGGCTCCCTGGCCGTCCTGCTGCTGCTCGTTCTGACGGGGGGAGCAGGCAGGGCGCTGGCGAACGTGCAGTTCGAGAATTGCGTCACCGGTGCCGATGGGTCGATCACCTGCGACACGGTGCCCACCGGCAACACCCTGATGAATGACGTGGACGCCCGCTACGGGTTGCTGCAGAACGCCAGTCCCGGCTGGAGTGAATTCGAGCCCTACGAGGGCTATGACGATGACTTCGGCGGCAATGAGACATGAAGGGCCGGGCCGGGCTGGTTGCAACGACATGTGGCATCCCCTCGCGGCCAGCGGGTTCTCTGGAGTAGTTCAGAAGGATCATGCGCGGGGGTTGTGATGCATTTCTGGGCACCCGAGATCGATCCGGCCCATCCCCTGGAATGCACCCAGGCCGAGCGCTATGTGCTGCAGCGTCTCTCCGACGGCTCCTACGTCTCCATCCGTCCCGACGACCAGGGTCTCGGGGACGTGAGCGAACCGACGTCGGCCTATCTCTTCCATACCCACGAGGCGGCCGTGCGCGCCGCCGGTGAACTCAACCGCCTGGGTAGCGACGACTTCGATGTGGTCAAGGTGGAGTGGCCCATCGCACTCTGCTGAAGCCGCCACAGGTTCGCGTTGGTTCGTGGCATCAATCCGCAGGGCGTCATCGGCGGATCGTCCAATGACGACAAGCGACAAAACCTTTATAGTGTGTGTCGAAAGGTCTTTCCTGCTTCCGATGCTTACCGGATCTGATCTCCTGGCCAAGGTCAAGGAACTGGGCGATGTCTCGAAATCCGATCTGGTGCGTGGTTGCGGCTACGTCAGCACCAAGAAGGACGGGGCGGAGCGTCTTAATTTCACGGCATTTTACGAGGCTCTGCTGGAAGCCAAGGGCGTCAGCCTGGGCGAAGGCGGTGGCAAGGGTGCTTCCAAAGGCGGCCGCAAACTGAGCTACGTGGCCACCGTCCAGGGCAACGGCAACCTTCTGGTGGGCAAGGCCTACACCGCCATGCTTGATCTGCAACCCGGCGATGAATTCGAGATCAAGCTGGGCCGCAAGCAGATTCGCCTGATTCCCGCCGGCTCCACCGAAGACGACGACTGAACCTTCTTCACCCCGGCCCGGCGGGTGGTGTCGCTCTCCTCTGGCGATCACAGGCCACCAGGAAGGCCGTCACCCGGTCGCCCCAGTGCACCACCACCAGCAGGTTGCGGGGTGATCGGCAGAAGCCCTGTTGCGACAGCACGGCGAACTGGTTGAGGTCATCGTGGCTGACCAGGGGCTGTGCTCCCCTGAGGTCTTCCCAGGCACCCAGGAAGGTCTCCCCCTCGGCGGCGCGGCATCGGGCGTAGGCCTCGGCCACATCGAGCCCCTGGCGCCGCAGCCGCACGAAGGTATCCAGATCCGGCCCGAGATGGTCGATCCAGCGGCCCAGGTCCCCGACGGCCACCACCTGGCTGGGGACCGGGCCTGTGGTCCGCAGCAGCAGGGACGTCGTCGCCAGCGACCATGCCGTTTCCTCCAGCAGGCGTTCGGCGGCCTGACAAAGGGCCCCGTGGTGGCTCTCCAGCAGGCCTTCATGACGGGCCTTCAGATCATCCATGGCCGTTCAGGGCGACACGGCAGCGGCCACAGGGACCCAGGGCCAGGGAAACCCGGGGACGGCCGGCTGGCAACGGGAGCAGGGGAACGAAGAAGCCGGTGATCGGATTTGAACCGACGACCTACTGATTACGAATCAGTTGCTCTACCCCTGAGCTACACCGGCATCGGCCAAGAAATTAGCATTCGTCGGTTCACCACCTGCTGGGCACCATTCCATGGGATCCGACCCGAACAGATCCCTCGATCCGGCGCTGCGCCAGCGCCTGCTCAGCGAAGCGAGGACCCCCTGGCGGGGGCTCAGGCGGGCCCTGTGGTTCGCCCTGGTGGCCTCCGCCGGGCTTGGTCTGGCCACCATGGCCCTGCGTGCTTCCGCCGGCTCGGAGGTGCCCTCAGGGGATCTCCTGATCCAGGTCGGAGCCTTCGGCCTCTTCGGGGGGCTGCTCTGGTTCGACCGCAACCGCCTCGACGGCTGAGGGCTCGGCCGCTGGGACCTCGGTGGTCGGGGGTGGCACTGGAGGCGCCTCGGCTTCCGGTGTGACCTCAGGTGTCTGCACTTCGTCCGGCGGCGTCGCTTCGGTCTGAGCCACTGCCTCGGGCTGGGGCGCCAGCCCCGCCAGCCTCAGGGGCTCAGGCAGCAGCAGGGGCAGGCCCAGGCAGAGGCGCTGCTGCTCCAGTTCCTCCAGGCTGAGGGGGCGGGTGGCGGCCACGACCTCGGGGCTGCGGCTCAGCAGCCACAGGGACTGGATCAGCTGCTGCCACTGCCACAGCATCACCACCAGCAGCAGGGCCGCCAGCAGCAGGGCCACCAGCCGCGGGCAGGAGGCGAAGGGGGTGATGGGTGCGGCCACGGCGGCATGGCGGTCGATCCACCACAGCAGAGGCAGGCCTAGGGCGGCGCCGCCGGCCGTGGCCAGGACCAGCCCCGGGGCCGCCTGGAGCCGGCTGAGCCGCCGCTGCAGCTCCCGACGGCCCCGCAGCGGCGTCTGCAGCAGCAGCAGCGACCAGACGTCGGCGGGCCGGCGGGCGAGCAGCAGGCAGGGGGCCAGGGC
>NZ_JAYGHZ010000090.1:0-4818 GCF_034931285.1 Synechococcus sp. BA-120 BA3 | reverse complement strand
GCCGAACCCCCACCAGCCGGCACCGCTCCAGTAGACGCGGTTGTGGCGCGACGCGTGGCCGGGCAGGGCGTAGTTGGACACCTCGTAGTGGCCGTAGCCGGCGGCGGTGAGCCGGCTCCAGGTCAGGTCCATCAGGTCGGCGGCCAGGTCCTCCGGCGGCAGGGCGAGTTCCCCCAGGGCCAGGCGCCGCTCGAAGACCGTGCCGGGCTCGATGCTGAGGTCGTACACCGACAGGTGGGGGGGCTCCAGGGCGATGGCCTCGGCCAGCTGGTCGTTCCAGTGGGCCAGGCCCTGCCGGGGCAGCCCCTGGATCAGATCCAGGCTCCAGCTGGCCAGCTCCCCCCGGCGCCGGGCCCGGTGCAGCCAGCCGGCCGCCTCCCGCAGGTCCGCCCCCCGGTGGCGCCGGCCCAGGTCCGCCAGCACCCGATCGTCGAAGCTCTGGCCCCCCAGGCTGACCCGGTTGATGCCGGCGGCCAGGTAGTCGGCCAGGCGGGCCTGATCGAAGCTGGCCGGATCCAGCTCCAGGCTCAGCTCGGCCCCGGGCGCCAGTCCATAGCGGCGCTCCAGGGTCTCCAGGATGCCGGCCACCTGGGCGCCGGTCAGCATCGAGGGGGTGCCGCCGCCGAGGTAGACGGTGGCCAGGGGCGGGCCGGCCGGGGAGCTGGCGATCTCCCGGTGCAGCAGGGGGAGGTAGGCGGCGATGGAGCCGGAGGAGGCCCCATCGGCCCGGTCCCCCAGGGGCACCACCGGGAAATCGCAGTAGAAACAGCGCCGATGGCAGAAGGGAATGTGGACGTAGGCGGATCGGGGATCCATCACGGGCGGTAATCCCTGGGGCCCAAACGGCGGAAGATCGGCCAAGCTGCAGTCAAGACCTGCCGGGCGGCCGAGGCGTCGGGACTTCGAAGCATGGTGGACACCCTCATCTTGCTGCTGTTCCTGATCTCAGGGGCGGCCACCGGCTGGCTCGGGGTTGACCTGCTGCCGGAACAGCTGCTGCTGGAGGTGACCAACCAGGAGGGCCTGCGCTCGGTGATGGGGGGCTTCGGCGCCTTCTTCGGGCTGATCGCCGGCATCTTCTTCCAGCAGCTGCGGCGTCGTCTGATGGCCCAGGTGCGCAGCATGCCCACCGACCTGCTGATCAGCCGGGCGGTGGGCCTGATCCTGGGCCTGCTGGTGGCCAACCTGCTGCTGGCACCGATCCTGCTGCTGCCCCTGCCCTGGGAGGTGGTGCTGGTGAAGCCGCTGGCGGCGGTGCTCAGCAACGTCTTCTTCGGGGTGCTGGGCTACAACCTGGCGGAGGTGCACGGCCGCACCCTGCTGCGCCTGTTCAACCCGGCCAGCACCGAGGCGCTGCTGGTGGCCGACGGCGTGCTGCTGCCCGCCAGCGCCAAGATCCTCGACACCAGCGTGATCATCGACGGCCGCATCCGGGGCCTGCTGGCCTCCGGGCTGCTGGAGGGCCAGGTGATCGTCGCCCAGGCCGTGATCGACGAGCTCCAGGCCCTGGCCGACTCCTCCAACGGCGAGAAGCGGGCCAAGGGACGGCGCGGCCTGAAGCTGCTCACCGAACTGCGCGAGAACTACGGCCGCCGGCTGGTGGTCAACAGCACCCGCTACAGCGGCAACGGCGCCGACGACAAACTGCTCAAGCTCACCGCCGACACCGGCGGCACCCTGCTCACCGCCGACTTCAACCTGGCCCAGGTGGCCCAGGTGCAGGAGCTGCGGGTGCTGAACCTCAGCGAACTGGTCATCGCCCTGCGGCCCGAAGTGCAGCCGGGGGATGGCCTGCAGCTAAAAATCGTGCGCGAAGGCAAGGAGGCCGACCAGGGCGTCGGTTACCTGGAGGACGGCACCATGGTGGTGGTCGAGGATGCCCGGCGCCGCATCGGCGAACGGCTGCCCGTCACCGTCACCGGCGCCCTGCAGACCCCAACCGGCCGCATGGTGTTCGCCCGCTGCGACCGCAGCCCCGAGCGGCCCGGCGAACGGGGCAACGGCCGGGGTCTCGACAAGCAGGGCGGAAAACCCGTCGCCCTGCAGGAGCACCAGCCTCCTGGCCCCGGCTAGGCTCCTGCCTCACGACTGCTGGTGAGCGCGGATGACGGTGTCGGCCCCCTATTACGGCGATTCCGCGGTGATGCGCACACCGCCGCCGGATCTGCCGTCCCTGCTGCTCAAGGAGCGGATCGTCTATCTGGGGCTGCCCCTCTTCTCCGACGACGACGCCAAGCGTCAGATGGGCATCGACGTCACCGAACTGATCATTGCCCAGCTGCTCTACCTGGAGTTCGACAACCCGGAGAAGCCGATCTTCTTCTACATCAACTCCACCGGCACCAGCTGGTACTCGGGCGATGCGATCGGCTTCGAGACCGAAGCCTTCGCCATCTGCGACACGCTGCGCTACGTCAAGCCGCCGGTGCACACCATCTGCATCGGCCAGGCCATGGGCACCGCCGCCATGATCCTCTCGGCCGGCACCAAGGGCCAGCGGGCCGCCCTGCCCCACGCCTCGATCGTGCTGCACCAGCCCCGCTCCGGCGCCCGTGGCCAGGCCAGTGACATCCAGATCCGGGCCAAGGAAGTGCTGCACAACAAGCACAGCATGCTGGAGATCCTCTCGGAGAACACGGGCAAGAGCATCGACGAGCTCTCCCGCGACTCCGACCGGATGACCTACCTCACCGCCGAGGAAGCCAAGGCCTACGGCCTGATCGACCGGGTGCTGACCAGCCGCAAGGACCTGCCGACGGCCGCCCCAGTGGGCTGATCACCGCCCCCCCCGGCCCACGGCCACCCCTCTCCACCACCTCCTCTCTCCGGCTCCGAACGGGAGCCTTCCCGCCATGCCCATCGGCACCCCCAGCGTTCCCTACCGTCTCCCCGGCAGCCAGTACGAGCGCTGGGTCGACATCTACACCCGCCTCGGGGTGGAGCGCATCCTGTTCCTGGGCCAGGAGGTGACCGACGGGATCGCCAACAGCCTGGTGGCCCAGATGCTGTACCTCGACTCCGACGACAGCTCCAAGCCGATCTACCTGTACATCAACTCGCCGGGCGGGTCGGTGACCGCCGGCCTGGCGATCTACGACACCATGCAGTACGTCAAATCCGACGTGGTGACGATCTGCGTCGGGCTGGCGGCCTCCATGGGCGCCTTCCTGCTGGCGGCCGGCACCAAGGGCAAGCGCCTGGCCCTGCCCCACAGCCGGATCATGATCCACCAGCCCCTGGGCGGCACCAGCCAGCGCCAGGCCAGCGACATCGAGATCGAGGCCAGGGAGATCCTGCGCATCAAGGACATGCTCAACCGGTCGCTGGCCGACATGTGCGGCCAGCCCCTGGAGAAGGTCACCAAGGACACCGACCGCGATTACTTCCTCAGCGCCGCCGAAGCCAAGGACTACGGCCTGATCGACCGGGTGATCGCCCACCCCTCGGAGGCCTCCGGCGGCTGAGGCCCGTGCGGACGCACACCTAAAGTCTGCGTTTGCCCTGCCCGCCGCCCGGAATGGCCCAGCTCTTCTACGACTCCGACGCCGACCTCGGCCTGCTGACCGGCAAGACGGTGGCCATCATCGGCTATGGCTCCCAGGGCCATGCCCACGCCCTGAACCTCAAGGACAGCGGGGTGAACGTGGTGGTGGGCCTTTACGACGGCAGCCGCTCGGCCGCCAAGGCCCGGGCCGACGGCCTGGAGGTGCTGAGCGTGGCCGACGCCTGCGCCAAGGCCGACTGGATCATGGTGCTGTTGCCGGATGAGGCCCAGAAGGCCGTCTACGCCACCGAGATCGCGCCGCACCTCAGCGCCGGCAAGGTGCTGAGCTTCGCCCACGGCTTCAACATCCGCTTCGGACTGATCCAGCCCCCCGCCGATGTGGACGTGGTGATGATCGCGCCCAAGGGGCCCGGTCACACCGTGCGCTGGGAGTTCCAGAACGGCCAGGGCGTGCCCGCCCTGTTCGCCATCCAGCAGGACGCCTCCGGCAACGCCCGCGCCCTGGCGATGGCCTATGCCAAGGGCATCGGCGGCACCCGCGCCGGCATCCTCGAAACCAACTTCAAGGAAGAGACCGAAACCGACCTGTTCGGTGAGCAGGCCGTGCTCTGCGGCGGTCTGAGCGAACTGGTGAAGGCCGGTTTCGAGACCCTGGTGGAAGCGGGCTACCAGCCCGAGCTGGCCTACTTCGAGTGCCTGCACGAGGTGAAGCTGATCGTCGACCTGATGGTCAAGGGCGGCCTCACCGCCATGCGTGACTCGATCTCCAACACCGCCGAGTACGGCGATTACGTGAGCGGGCCCCGGCTGATCACCGCCGACACCAAGGCGGAGATGCGCCGCATCCTGGCCGACATCCAGGACGGCACCTTCGCCCGCAACTTCGTGGCCGAATGCGAGGCGGGCAAGCCCGAGATGGCCAAGGCCCGTGAACGCGACGCCGCCCATCCGATCGAGCAGGTGGGCAAGGGTCTGCGCTCCATGTTCAGCTGGCTCAAGGCGGCCTGATCCCCAGCCCATGCAGCGGCGCCTGCTGACCCTCGCCTGGAGCAGCAGCCAGGCCAGCGGCACCCTGGCCATCGGCGCCACCGCCTGGCTGCTCAGCGGCCTCACCCCGTCGCCGCTGGTGAACGGGGTGCTGCCGGCCCTGGCCACCCTGCCGCTGCTGCTGCCCCTGCCCCAGCGGATCCGGCTCGGCTCCCTGTTCCAGCTGCTCAGCCTGCTGCTGCTGCTGGCCGTGGCGGCGGGCCTGCTGGGCCGCTCCGTCCTGGCCCCGCTGCTGGCCATCGCCCTGCTGGCCGTGGGTCTGCGCC
>NZ_JAYGHZ010000089.1:0-4874 GCF_034931285.1 Synechococcus sp. BA-120 BA3 | reverse complement strand
CTTCCGCACGGGCAACGCCGCCGCCAGTACCCTCGCCAGCGGCCCCGGCGCCGATGTGCTCACCGGCCTGGGGGGCGCCGACACGTTCCGCCTGAACAACCTGCGCGACTCCTTGCTGGGCGCCCCCGACCAGATCACCGACCTGGCGATCGGCAGCGACCGCATCGATGGCCCCCGGGCCATCTCGGCCGCGGCCCTGCGTGAACTGGGGGCGGTGGCCAGCCTCACCCCGAATGCCCTGGCCGCCGTGCTGACCCCCGCCAGCTTCGCCGCCAACGGCGGAGCCACCTTCACCCTGGCCGCCGGCGGCAGCGGCAGTGGCAGCCGCACTTTCCTGGCCCTCAACGACGGGACGGCCGGCTTCCAGGCCAGCAGCGACGCCATCGTCGAGATCACCGGCTACAGCGGCTCACTGGCGGCTCTGGCGGTGGTGTGAGGGGTGGATGTCGTGGCCTGGACGTTGAAGGCGCCGGAACGGTGAAGATCAAGATCCTCCTACCTGGCGCGCCATCAAGGCATCGAGGGCGGCCTGAACGGAGCTGAGCATGGCCTCCCTGAGCTGTTCCTCCAGCTGTTCGCTCCTGCGTTCGTCAGGGCTAGCCATGGGGCTGGGCGCCATCATCACGCTGAATCCGCAGCATCTCGCAGGCGCCACGCTGAAACTCGTAGCCCACCCGTTCCACGGACAGCCGATATCCCTGGGACCTCAGCCCTTCGATGCTCCCGTCCAGATGAGGTGATCTCGCCCCACCCAACTCCAGCAGGGGAAACACCCTGACCTCCCGGGCCACGCGGCCGAGCTCCAGCAGTGATGCGTGGTGAAACGCGGCATCCAGCTGGCGGCTGTACAGGAACAACAGATGCGAACAGAGCGCCAGATCGAAGGCGTCATCAGCAAATGGGAGTGCCGGCAGGGCTGCGTTGACGTAGCGACCCTCGGCCAGGCCCGTGGGGTAATCCGCCAGAAAGGCTCCCATCGCCGCCATGCGCACCTCCCCGAGCTCCTCAACGGAAGCGATGTTGTCCCAGACGAACGCCGCCTGGTTCTGCCGGGCCTGATCGATCACCTGGGCGTAGGTGGCGGCGATCCGGGCATCGATGTCGTCTGCAGTGAAGCCGTAGATGGGATCGCAGGAGATGACGCTGACGCCCTGTCGGGTGGCCTGCGCATTGAAGCTGGCAGGGCCATCCCCGCAGCCGAGGATGCGGCCCGCCAGATCGGAATCGGTCAGGGAAAACATGGCCGCGTATTCCTCGAAGGAACGGCCCCAGGGCACGATCTCCTCCAGCGTGAACATGGCGTCCCCCAAGACAACCGAAAGCTTTGGCGTGGCGCCGCATGAAGCGCCGTTGGCGGCCCACAGCCACCGCACCAGACTGACAGGGAAGCCTCCGTTGCCGCCGCGCCATGGGCCCGCTCGCTCCCGTCGTGACCACCCTGCGCCGCACGCCGCCGCTGGTGTTCGCCATGGCGGTGCTGGCCACCGGGATGGTGCTGGCCAGCAGCGTGCTGGTGAAGGGCCTGCGCCGCGGCAATGACACGATCACCGTGACCGGCGCCAGCACCGAGCGGATCACCAGCGACTTCGTCGACTGGACGGTGGAGGTGTCGCAGAGCGCCCCCACCCTGGAGGCCTCCTACCAGCAGCTGCAGCCGGAGGTGGAGCGCACGGTCGCCTTCCTGCAGCAGCAGGGCATCCCCGCCGAGGCCATCCGCCGCAACCCGGTGAAGTCCGAGCGCTCCGAGGTGCGCGACTCGCGCACCGGGGCTCTTCAATCCACCACCTTCACCACCCGCCAGCAGATCCGCGTCAGCAGCCCCGACGTGGAGAAGGTGGCCGCGGTGGCGCAGCAGATCGGCGTGCTGGTGGGCCAGGGCGTGCCGCTCACCATCAACGATCCCGCCTTCACCTACACCAAGCTGGCGGGGAAGCGGGTGGACATGCTCGCCAAGGCCACCAGGGATGCCCGGGACCGGGCCCGCGAGATCGCCCGCCAGGCGGGCTCCCGCATCGGCGTGATCACCCAGGCCGATACCGGCTCGTTCCAGATCACGGTGCCCCATTCCACCGAGATGAGCGGCGGCGGCTCCTACGACACCAGCAGCATCGAAAAGGACATCACCGCCGTGATGGGCGTGACCTTCCGGGTGGAGTGACCCCGCCCTCAGCGCAGCCGGCCATCCTCCAACGACAGGGTGCGGTCGGCGATGTCGAGGATGCGGCTGTCGTGGGTCACCAGCAGGATCGTGCAGCCCTGCTCCCGCGCCAGCCGCTGCATCAGCAGCACCACCTCGCGGCCGGAGCGGCTGTCGAGGGCGGCGGTGGGTTCATCGGCCAGCAGCAGCGGCGGCTCCCCCACCAGGGCCCGCGCCACCGCCACCCGCTGCTTCTGCCCGCCCGAGAGCTGGGCCGGCTTGACATCGAGGTGATCCCCGAGCCCCACGCTCTCGAGGATCCGCCGGGCGCGCCGATCCATCTCGGCATCGCTGAGGGTGCCGCGCATCTCCAGCGCCATGCGCACGTTCTGGGTGGCGGTGAGGCTGCGGTGCAGGTTGTGGGCCTGGAAGATGTAGCCGTGCTCGCGGCGGGCCAGGGTGAGCTGCAGCGGCGAGGCCCCCACCAGCTCCCGCCCCAGCACCCGCAATACGCCCCCCTGGGCGGATCGCAGGCCGCCGATCAGGGTCAGCAGGGTGGTCTTGCCGGAGCCGGAGGGGCCGGTGAGCAGCACGATCTCGCCGGCGGCCACCTCCAGGGCCACATCGAACAGCACCTGGCGCCGCACCGCGCCCCGGCCGAAGTGGTGGTTGAGCCCTTCGATCACGATCGCGCTGGCCATGGCGCCGGCCCCCATCAGAAGAGCTCGGCCGGATCGGCCGCCTGCAGCCGCCGGGTGGCGATCGCCCCCGAGGCCAGGCACATCACCAGCGTCAGCACGAACACCGTGGTGGCCCGCCCCAGCGTCATCGCGATCGGCAGGCTGGTGGCCTTCGCCGCCACCGCGTACAGCCACAGCGGCATCAGCACGCCGGGGATGAAGCCCAGGGCCGCCAGGATCAGGGCCTGCTCCACCACCACAAGGAGCAGGTAGCGCTGGCGGAAGCCCATCGCCTTGAAGGTGGCGTACTCCTGCAGGTGGGCGTTCACATCGGTGGAGAGCACCTGGTAGACGATCACCACCCCCACCACGAAGGCCATGGCCGTGCCCAGCCCGAAGATGAAGCCCACGGGACTGGCCGTCCGCCAGTAGTTCTCCTCGAACCGCACGAAGTCGGCGTGGCTGAGCACCTGCACGTCATCCGGCAGGTGGCGCCGCAGCGCCCGCACCACCGGCGCCACCGGTTCCCCCGGCGCCAGGGTGAGCAGCCCGACGCTGATGCTGCCGGCCTTCGCCCGCGGGAACATCCGCAGGAACGTCTGGTCGCTGGCCATCAGGGTGGCATCGGCCCCGAAGGAGGCCCCCAGCCGGAACAGGCCGCCCACGGCGATGGTGCGCCGCTCGATCTCACTGGTCACCGGCTCGCCGCGATCGAGCCGGGCGATCACCTCGCTATAGCGGCCCCGGGCGCCCCGGTCGAACAGCACCGTGTCAGGCAGCTTGAGGCGATCGGCCTGGGCCCGCACCTCCGGCAGACGCAACACATCGGCATCCGGATCGAAGCCCAGCACCTGCACCGTGGCGCTCTGAAGGGTCTGGGGATTGCGCCAGTTCACCGTGCGGATGTAGAGCCCCTGGGCCTCCACCACACCGGGCACATCCAGGGCCTGCAGCAGCCGGCGGCGCGGGAAGGTGGAGAGGTTCTGCAGGTTCAGCGCCTTCGGGCTGATCAGCACCACATCGCCCCGGAAGGCGCGATCCAGGCGGGTGTTGCTGTCGTAGAGGGCCGCCTGGAAGCCCAGCTGCATGAACATCAGCAGGTCGGCGAAGGCGATGCCGGCGAGGGCCACCAGGAAGCGGCCGCGGTCGTGGCGGAGCTGCAGCCAGCCGAGCGGGGTTCTCATGGCCCGATCACCACCCGCACCTGCAGGTTGGTGAACCCCGCCGCCCGCCGGCTGCTCTCCGGCGTGAGCGGGGCGCGCACCTCCACCACCCGGTTGTCGGTGTTGGCGCTCGGATCGGTGTTGATCAGGTTCTGGCGCAGCACGATCGCGCCGATCTGCTCCACCCGGCCCTGCAGCGGCTGGGTCAGGGCCGGGCTGGTGATCCGCACCGGCTGCCCCCGCCGCACCCTCGGCAGATCGCTCTCGTACACCTCCGCCACCGCCTGCATCCGCCCGGTCTGGCCGAGCTGCAGGATTCCCGCCGCCCCGGGGGCCTCGCCCGCCCGGGCGAACACCTGCAACACGGTGCCGGCGATCGGCGCCCGGATCAGGTTGTCGTCGCGGGCGGCGATGGCGCGCTGCAGGTTGGCCTGGGCCTGCTCCAGCACGCGCCGGGAGGCCTCCACATCCAGATCCACGCCGCCGTCGCCGGCGGTGCTGCGCGCCTGCTGCCGCGCCAGCAGCACCCGGGCCTCCTGCAGCGAGGCGGTGATGGTGTCGAGGCTGAGGCGGCGGTTGTCGCGCTCTTCGGCCGAGACGGCACCGCTGGTGAACAGGCTCTGGTAGCGGGCGGCCTCGGTGGCGGCCGAGCGCTGCTGGGCCTCGAGGGAGCGCACCTTGGCCTGCTGGCTGTCCTCGCCGCTGCCGGCATCGGCGCGGGCGATCGCCAGCCGCGAACGGGCCAGGTTCACCTCGGCCCGGGCCGCCGTCACGGCAGCCTCCAGCTGGGGCTGGTTGTCGAGCAGGGCCAGCAGCTGGCCGGCCTGTACCGCATCGCCGCGGTCGACCAGCAGGGCCTGCAGGGCTGGCTCTTCTACACCTCTGACGCCGCCG
>NZ_JAYGHZ010000088.1:0-4919 GCF_034931285.1 Synechococcus sp. BA-120 BA3 | reverse complement strand
TGGTGGGCAGCGGCAGCGGCCACCAGCCCGGCGTGCCGCGCTCCGCCGGCGGCCACGCCCTCAGCCCCGGGGCGGTGGCGGCGGTGAGCGTGGATCTGCACGGCCTGCGGCCCGAATGGCTGCGGCCCTGCTTCTTTGAGGGCCACGGCGCCGCCCTGCTGGTGGGGCTGGCGGCTCCGATCCCCCTGATCAATGAAGCGGTGGCCCACCAGGCCGCCTGCGGCGACGAGGACCTGGAGGCGCCGGTGCTGGATGTCTCCATTCCACGCCGCCTGCGGCCCCGCCTCGGTTCGGTCAGCTATGCCCGGCTCCGGTCCGGCCGGATCCAGCTGGAGGGACGCCGCGTCACCGCCGCTCCGGCCCACAGCCCACGGCTGGCGGAGGCGATCGGCGCCGAGCTGATCACCTGGCTGGTGGAGGACCGCTTTCCGCTGCGCCTGCCGGTCCGGCCCCTCTCCGGCCGCGGTGGGCTGATTCCCCTCGACAGCTGAACTCCCTGCACAGCTCCGGGGCGACGGGGGAAAACAGCCGTAAGCTCCGCCGTGAGCTTCCGGCATCTGCCATGGCCGAGACCCCCTTCAGCCCCGAGCCCCCCTCCGGCCTTGAGCCCCCCTCCGGCCTTGAGCCCCCCTCCGGCCTTGAGCCCCAGGACAACGGACCTTCGCCGGAGCCGTGGGCGACGGAACCGCCCGTGGCCACGCCGGAAGCCGAACCGGAACCAGTCCCGGTCAGTGCCGGATTCGAGCCCCTGGCCGAAGCCGACGGCGAGACCCCGGCGCCGGAGCCGGTACCCGCCCCGGTGAGCGAGCCGGAACCCGGCATCACCGCCACCCTGGAGGTGCCCCCCCTGGAGGGCTCCGCCGAACCGGGCGGCGAAGGCGGCGGCGAGTTCGATCTGCTGCTGCAGAAGATCAGGGACTGGCTCGGCAGCGGCGAACTGCAGGCCCAGTGGCAGCGCTTCCGCGGCCCCCTCAAGGGTCTGGCGATCCTGATCGGGGTGGTGCTGCTGCTGCGGGTCTATGCGTCCCTGATCGGCACCCTCGACAGCCTGCCCCTGGTGGGCGGCCTGCTGGAGCTGGTGGGCCTGATCGCTGCGGTCCGCTTCACCGCCACCCGGCTGGTGCGCAAGAGCGACCGGGACCAGGTCTTCGCCGACTGGAGCCGCCGCTGGAACGACTTCCGCGGCCGGGAGTGATCCGGGGCACGGGCTCAGGCCGGGGCCGTCGCGGACCGGTTGATAGTTTGTGCCCACTGTGTCCGTCCAACGGTGAACATTCAGCTCGGTCGCTCCCGGACCGTACGCCGCGCCTACGGCATCGATGAGATCGCTCTGGTCCCGGGCGGTCGCACCGTCGATCCCGAGGTGACCGACAGCAGCTGGAGCCTGGGGGGAATCCAGCGGGAGATCCCGATCATCGCCAGCGCCATGGACGGGGTGGTGGACGTGGGCATGTGCATCGAGCTCACCCGGCTGGGGGCGCTCGGGGTGCTCAACCTCGAAGGGGTCCAGTGCCGCTACGACGATCCCGAGCCGGTGCTGGAAAAGATCGCCTCGGTGGGCCGCGACGAGTTCGTGGGCCTGATGCAGGAGCTCTACAGCCAGCCGGTCCGCGAGGACCTGGTGCGGCAGCGGATCGCCGAGATCAAGGCGGGCGGCGGCATCGCGGCGGTGAGCGCCACCCCGGTGGCCGCCCTGCGCTTCGGAGCAGCGGTGGCGGAATCGGGCGCCGATCTGTTCTTCGTCCAGGCCACGGTGGTCTCCACCGAGCACATCGGCCCCGAAGGCCGCCAGACCCTCGACCTGGCCGCCCTCTGCCGCGACCTTGGCGTGCCGGTGGTGATCGGCAACTGCGTCACCTACGACGTCACCCTGCAGCTGATGCGGGCGGGGGCCGCCGGGGTGATGGTGGGCATCGGCCCCGGCGCCGCCTGCACCTCGCGGGGTGTGCTCGGCGTCGGCATTCCCCAGGCCACGGCCGTGGCCGACTGCGCCGCCGCCCGGGACGACTACGAGCGGGAGAGTGGCCGCTACGTGCCCGTGGTGGCCGATGGCGGCATCGTCACCGGCGGGGACATCTGCAAATGCCTGGCCTGCGGCGCCGATGCGGTGATGATCGGCTCCCCGATCGCCCGGGCCGCCGAAGCCCCCGGCCGCGGCTTCCACTGGGGCATGGCCACCCCCAGCCCGGTGCTGCCCCGGGGCACCCGCATCAAGGTGGGCACCACCGGCAGCCTCGAGAAGATCCTGCGCGGCCCGGCCGGCCTCGACGACGGCACCCAGAACCTGCTGGGCTGCATCCGCACCTCCATGGGCACCCTGGGGGCCCGCACCCTCAAGGAGATGCGTGAGGTGGAGGTGGTGGTGGCGCCGTCCCTTCTGACCGAGGGCAAGGTGTACCAGAAAGCCCAGCAGCTGGGCATGGGCAAGTAGGTCGTCCCAGGTCTGGACGCCACGGCCTCAAGGCGAGATGGGGGCTAACCTCTGGATGTGGGGGCTCCGGCTCGCACACTCCTCACACCCCCCGGCCCGGCGTGTCCGGGCTTTTTGTCTTCTCCTGACAGGCCGTGGCCTCCGGTTCCGCTACGGCCTGCAACGCTGGCCCCATTCCCGGGAAGAGCGGCCGAACCCGGTTGCTAGATTCACTACATCCCGAGTCTGCAAGGAATGTCCAGCGCCGCTGCCGTCACCGACGCCTCCTTCGAGCAAGACGTGCTCAAGAGTGATGTGCCCGTGCTGGTTGATTTCTGGGCACCCTGGTGCGGCCCCTGCCGCATGGTGGCCCCGATCGTCGATGAGATCGCCAAGGAATACGAGGGCAAGATCCGCGTCTACAAGCTCAACACCGACGAAAACCCCAACGTCGCCAGCCAGTACGGCATCCGCAGCATTCCCACCCTGATGCTGTTCAAGGGTGGCCAGAAGGTCGACACCGTGGTGGGTGCCGTTCCCAAGAACACCCTGTCGGGCACCATCTCCAAATACCTCTGATACCGCTCCGCTGACGCCGCCCCTCCCCCCGAATCCCCCGCCGGCGGCGGGCATCAGCCCCCTGCAGGCCCTCGCTGAAGCGCTCCACGGCCACCCCCAGCGCCGCCAGATCGAGCGCGCCGTGGTGTCCCTGCTCCAGGTGGCGCGGCAGGAGAAGGAGGAGGAGGAGTGGCGCTTGATCGCCGGCTGTCTGGCCGACATCAGCGAGGCCCTGGAGGTCTTCCGCCCCAGGCGCAGCGCGCGCAAGATCAGCGTCTTCGGCTCGGCCCGCACCCGCCGCGAGGATCCCTGCTACCTGCTGGCCGAGGACGTCGCCCGCCAGGCGGTGGAGGCCGGTTTCGAGGTGATGACGGGAGCCGGGGCCGGCGTCATGGAGGGCGCCAACAGCGGCGCGGGATGCGACCACAGCATCGGCCTCAACGTGGATCTGCCCTTCGAGCAGCATCCCAACCCCTACGTGAGCGCCTGCGAGGGGCGCCTCCTCTACTTCCGCTACTTCTTCACCCGCAAGCTGTTCTTCCTGATGGAGAGCGATGCGCTGGTGGTGATGCCCGGGGGATTCGGCACCCTCGATGAACTGTTCGAGTGCCTCACCCTCATCCAGACGGGCCGCACGTCGCCGATTCCCCTGGTGCTGCTCTCGCCGGACGGCGACGACTTCTGGAAGGTCTGGAAGCACAACGTGCACCAGGAGCTGGCCACCCGGGGACTCATCTCCCCGGAGGATGTGGATCTGATGGTGGAAGCCTCCAGCGCCGAGGAGGCCGTGGCCCACATCTGCCGGTTCTACCGGGTGTTCCACAGCGCCCAGCTGGGGCAGGACCGCATCGAGCTGCTGCTCAACGCCGAGGTGCCCCGCAGCCTGCTGCCGGAGCTGAACCGCCGCTTCGCCGACCTGCTGGAGGACGGCGCCATCCAGACCGGCGAGGGCGTCGACGACAACGGCCTGCTGCGGCCCTGCCTGCGGCTGCGCTTCGACAAGCGCCGCGTCGGCAGGCTCTATCAGTTCATCGACCACCTCAACGGCCTCGACCTGCCCGCCTCACCGGCCCTGGAGCATCCGGCCGAGCGGGTCCCGAGCGTCAGCCAGCCATGAGCCGCATCGGCCTGATCGACTACGGCATGGGCAACCTCCATTCGGTGCAGCGCACCTTTGCGCGGCTCGGTGCCGAGCTGGTGAGCGTGCACGGCCCGGCCGACCTCGAGCCCTGCGAGGCCCTGGTGCTCCCGGGCGTCGGCGCCTTCGATCCGGCCATGGAGCGGCTGCGCTCGGCCGGGCTGGAGCAGGCCCTGCGCCGCTCCTGCGCCAGCGGCCGCCCGCTGCTGGGGATCTGCCTGGGGCTTCAGTTGCTGTTCGAGGCCAGCGAGGAAGGCCGAACCGATGGGCTTGGCGTGCTGGCCGGCCGCGTGCGCTCCCTGCCGCGGGTGGCGGGCCACCCCCTGCCCCACATGGGCTGGGCCCCCCTGATCCCGGCCACCGCCAGCCCCCTGCTGCCGGCCGCCACCCCCGAGGCCTGGGTCTACTTCGTGCACTCCTTCGCCGCCGAGCCTGCCGAGGCCACGGCCACCACCGCCCTGGTCGACTACGCCGGCACCCCGGTGACCGCGGCGGTCTGGCAGGGGAGCATCGCCGCCTGCCAGTTCCACCCGGAGAAGTCCGGGCCCGTGGGCGAAGCGATGCTGCGCCGCTGGCTGGACTGGGTCGCCTCCCTGTGACGCTGCGGCTGAGCGGGGGGCGCCGGCTGCAGAGCCCCCCCGGCAGCACCGCCCGGCCCACCGCCGCCCGGGTCCGGCTGGCGGTCATGAACCTGCTGGCGGCCCGGGTGCCCGGCAGCCGCTGGCTGGATCTCTGCTGCGGCAGCGGCGTGATGGCCTGCGAGGCCCTGCAGCGCGGCGCTGCCGAGGTGGTGGCCGTGGAGCGGGATCGCCG
>NZ_JAYGHZ010000087.1:0-5188 GCF_034931285.1 Synechococcus sp. BA-120 BA3 | reverse complement strand
AGCGTCTCGTGGGCTCGGAGATGTGTATACGAGGCAGCCGCTGGACCGACCTGCGCTGGCGCCTCGCCCTGGTGTTGCTGCTGCTGGTGCTGCAGGGCGGCGTGGTGGTGGTGGCGCTGCAGCAGGCCAACCGCTGGCTGCCGCTGCTGGCCCCCGCCTCGGGCCTGGCCCTGCTGGGCCTGCTCTACGGCGGCGATGCCTACCTGCGGGAGGGGCAGGAACGGCGGCGCCTGCGGCGGACCTTCGAGCGCTATGTGGCGCCCGGCGTGGTGGCGGAGATCCTCTCCGACCCGGAATCGGCCCAGGGCATCCTGCGCGGCCGCCTGCTGGATGTGACCGTGCTGATGACCGACATCAAGGGCTTCACCGTGCTCACCAAGCAGCGCAGCGACGAGGGCCAGAGCGAGCTGCACGTGCGCCAGCTCAATGAGTATCTGGGCGCCATGGTGGAGGTGGTGATGGCCCATGGCGGCACCGTCGACAAGTTCATCGGCGATGCGGTGATGGCGGTGTTCGGCTCACCGGTGAGCCGGGGGGTGGCCGAGGAGGCCAGCCAGGCGGTGCGCTGCGCCCTGGCCATGCGGGAGGCCCTGGCCGGCCTGAACGAGGACTGGGCGCGGCGGGGCATCGCCACCATCGACAACGGCATCGGCCTGGCCAGCGGTCTGGTGATGGTCGGCCAGATCGGCAGCCCGCGCCGCATGGAGTTCACCGTGATCGGCGACACCGTGAACCTGGCGGCCCGGCTCGAATCGGCCACCCGCCAGGTGGAGGCGGCGGTGGTGTGTGACCGCCAGACCGCCGAGCTGGTGGCGGCCGATCCGAGGCTCGCGGCACGCTCCCTGGGGGCCCAGACGGTCAAGAGCCTGGGGGAGGTGGAGATCTTCACCGTCGCCCTGGCGGAACAGGTAGTGGCCGGGGATCAGGCCTCCAGATAGGTGGTCTGCTCCAGGCTGGCCTTCAGGTGGGCCATCAGGCGCCGGGCGTCGCTGATCGCCAGGTCGCCCCGGCCGATCGCCTGCTCGCTGGCCAGCCGCAGCCGCTCCAGCAGCAGGTCGGGGTCGTGCTCCATGGCCTCGAGCACCTCGGCGTTGGTGTTGCCCCGCACCACGTGGTCGACCCGGTAGCCGCCGCCGGCCGCCAGCCGGATGTGCACCGCGTTGGTGCTGCCGAACAGGTTGTGCAGGTTGCCCATCACCTCCTGGTAGGCGCCGCCGAGGAACAGCCCGATCCAGTAGGGCTCACCGGGCCGCAGGCCGTGCAGTTCCAGCAGCGGCTTGACCTGGCCCCGGTCGATGAAGCGGGCGATCTTGCCGTCGGAATCGCAGGTGAGGTCGGCGAAGCTGCCCAGGCGGGTGGGGCGCTCGTCGAGCCGGTGGATCGGCAGCACCGGGAACAGCTGGTCGATCGCCCAGGTGTCCGGAGCCGAGCGAAACACCGAGAGGTTGGCGTAGTACGTGCCGGCCAGGGCCGCCGGCAGGGCCTGCAGCTCCTGGGGGATCACGGTGCCGGCGGGCAGGCCTTCGAGCTGGCGGGCGATCGCCTGGCAGCTGGCCCAGGTGAGGCGTTCGGCCGTGGCCCGCTCCGGCAGGCTCAGATAGCCCAGCCGGAAGGCAGTGAGGGCGTCCTCCTTGAACTTGAGGGCATCGTTCCAGGCCTCCTGCAGCCGCTCCACCACCGCCCGCTCACCGGTGTCGTCCCCCGCGAGGCCGCCCTCCGTGGCGATCGCGGTGATCAGGGCGTGGGTGTCGCGCAGGTTGCGCAGGATCAGGGCCTCCCCCTCGGCCGGCGGCGGCACCGCCTCGGTGTGGCCGCCGGCCCCCAGCACGTCGAACACCAGCACGCTGAAGTGGCTGGCCAGGGCCCGGCCGCTCTCGCTCACCAGCGTGGGGGGCCGGATGCCGTGGGGCTCGCAGCACTCCCGGATCGTGGCGACGACGTCGTTGGCGTAGTTCTGCAGCGAGTAGTTGGTGGAGGCGGCGGTGGCGGTGCGGCTGCCGTCGTAGTCGATGCCCAGGCCGCCGCCGACGTCGAGGAAGCCCATCGGGGCCCCCAGACGGGTGAGCTCGGCATAGATCTGCCCGGCCTCCTGCAGGGCGTCCTTGAGGACGGCGATGTCGTTGATCTGGCTGCCGATGTGGAAGTGCAGCAGGCGCAGGTCGTCGAGCAGGCCGGCCTCCCGCAGGCGCTCCACCGTGGTGAGCACGTCGGGGATCGAGAGGCCGAACTTGGCCCGCTCGCCCACGGAGCTGCCCCAGCGGCCGGTGCTGCGGGCCGACAGCTTGGCCCGGAGGCCGATGAACGGCGCCCCGCCCAGGGCGCTGCTGGCGGCGATGATCCGCTCCACCTCATCGGCCTGCTCGATCACCACCACCGGCTGACGCCCCAGGCGCCGGGCCAGGATCGCCGTCTCGATGTAGCGCCGGTCCTTGTAGCCGTTGCAGATCAGCAGGGCGTCAGGATCGTCGAGCAGGGACAGGGCGATCAGCAGCTCGGCCTTGCTGCCCGCCTCCAGGCCGAAGTGCCAGCGGCGGCCGCTCTCCACCAGCTGCTCCACCACGTAGCGCTGCTGGTTGCACTTCACCGGGAACACCCCCTGGTAGCGGCCGTTGTAGCCGTACTGGGCGATGGCCCGCTCAAAGGCGCCGTGGAGACGCTCGAGCCGGTCCTCGAGGATGTCGTCGAAGCGGATCAGCAGCGGCAGGGACAGGTCGCGGCCCTGCAGCTCCCGCACCAGTTCCACCAGATCGAGGGAGCCGCCGCGGTCGCCGCGGGGCTGCACAATCACCTGGCCCCTGGCGCCCACCCCGAAGTAGGGCTCACCCCAGCGGTCGAGTCCGTAGAGGGCCGCCCCGTCGGCGGCGCTCCAGGCGTCGGATCGCCCGGCAGGAGCGGCGGGCGCGCCCGGCGGGCTGGACGGGTCGGCGAGCACCATGGCGCCTGGGAGGAGGGAAGCCGGTCGGAGCGAATCTAGGCGGGGCGCCGCGGCGGCTTCGGCGGGTTTGAGGCGGCTTTGGGTATGCCTTGGCGGCCGATCCACGGGTCTGTACAGCCTGTACAGCTTGCGAATGGCAGCGGCGGGGGGTGACCCCGGCGGAGTTGACCGGGCGACCCCGGCGGAGGGTTGGCTTGCTTGCCAAGCGGCAGCCCCAGCGCGGACGATGGCCCGAACATCTCTCCCCTCCCCATGGCCACCGAACGCACCTTCCTCGCCATCAAGCCCGACGGGGTGCAGCGGGGCCTGGTGGGCGAGATCCTCGGCCGCTTCGAGCGCAAGGGCTTCAAGCTGGTGGGCCTCAAGCAGCTGGTGCCCAGCCGGGAACTGGCCGAGAGCCATTACGGCGTCCACCGCGAGCGCCCCTTCTTCGCTGGTCTGGTGGCGTTCATCACCAGCGGCCCGGTGGTGGCCATGGTGTGGGAAGGCGACGGCGTGATCGCCAGCGCCCGCAAGCTGATCGGCGCCACCAAGCCCCTGGAGGCCGAACCCGGCACCATCCGCGGCGACCTGGCCGTGAACATCGGCCGCAACGTCATCCACGGTTCCGATGCTCCGGAGACGGCCGAGTTCGAGATCGGCCTCTGGTTCCAGCCCTCCGAGCTGTGCGAGTGGACGCCGGCCGACCAGGTGTGGCGGGTCGAGCCCTGAGCGGCCATCCTGGGAACTCTCGGGTGCCCGGGCCATGCTGCTGCGCGAGAGCCTCCGGCCTCCCAGGCCGATGAAGCTGGCGCCCGTGGCCATGCTGGTCGCCGGCCTCGCACTTGCTTTGCCCGCCACCGGCCCCCTCGCCGGGGCCACGGCGGCTCCCCGGGTGCCCCGGGTGGTGGATGTGCCGTCCCGGCCGGCCTATGTGATGCCGCCGGCGGCGCCGGAGCGGCCGGCCCTGGTGGGGCAGGTGCTGCGGCCCGCCACCGTGCTGCGCACCGAGAACCCCGGCCGGCTGCAGATCCTGCTGGCCGATGGCCGCAGCTTCCGGCTGGGGGGTAACGCCCTGCTGCGGATCGAGCCGACGCTGCTCGATCTGGTGCGCGGCCGGATCATCGCCTGGATCGCTCCCGGATCGCAGGGAACCGCACCGCTGCGGGTCCGCACCAGGGTGGGCACCGCCTCGATCCAGGGCACCACGGTCTTCATCGAGGACACCGCCGATTCCGTGCTGTTCCTGAGCTGGGAGGGGGAGGTGGAGGTGCGCGCCGATGACGGGACCGTCTACCAGCTGGCCAGCGGCCAGCGGCTGGAGGCCACCCCCGGCGGCTGGAAGGGGCCGCGCCGGATCGACGCCACCGAGGCGCGGCTGCGGCGGCGCAACAGCGAGCTGCTGAACGGTTTCGCGGCGCCGATGGAGACGCTGCCGGTGCTTGAGCGCGAACTCGGGCTCACCCCCTGATGCCCCCCTGGCCCGGGCTGGGACGCCGGCTCTGGTGGCTGGCCCTGGCCGCTCCCCTGCTGGCGGGCCTCGACCGGGCCCCCCTCACGCCCCTGGGCCAGGGGCCGCGGCTGCTCGACGACCAGCTCCTCCAGACCTTCTTCCTGCTGCGGGGGGCCCGACCCGCCCCGGCCGATCCGGTGATCCTGGCCATCGACGCCGACTCCCTGGAGCTGGGGGAGCTGCTGTCCCCGGGCGAGCGCCAGGCGTCGCCCCTGTGGCGCCAGATGGGTCCCTGGCCCTGGCCCCGGGCCCTGCAGGCCCGGCTGGCGGCCCATGTGCTCGAGCAGGGGGCGGCCCGGGTGCTGTTCAACATCGAGTTCAGCCAGCCCAGCCGCTTCGGCCCCGCCGACGACCGGGCCTTCGCCGCCACCCTGGCCCCCTGGCGCCAGCAGGTGCACCTGGCGGCGGTGTACGACCTGCGCCAGGAGGGGGGGCTGGTGCAGAGCCGGCTGCGGCTGCCCATCCACCCGCTGGGTGCCCCCGGCCTCACCACCCTGCTCCAGTCCCCCCGGGGGGTGGTGGAGGCGGTGCCGGGCCAGGACTGGATTCAGGCCCGGCTGGGCGATTTCCCGCCGCCCCTGCCCCGGCCGATGGCCTTCCTGGTGCGCCCGGCGCCGCCACCGCCGGCGCCGATGGGGCTCGATTTTCCCGGTCCCGCCGGCACCATGCCCCGCGTTCCGGCCTGGAGGCTGCTGGAGGCGCCGCCGTCCACCCGGCGGGGCCGCACGGGGCTGATCCTCGCTCTTATACCCACCTGACGC
>NZ_JAYGHZ010000086.1:0-5198 GCF_034931285.1 Synechococcus sp. BA-120 BA3 | reverse complement strand
CCACCGGCTCCACCGGTCGATCGGGTCGCCGCCCTCTGCCCCGGCGTGCGGGAGCCCCTCTCGGTGGAGGCGGCCGTGCTCAGCCGCGACATGACCGTGCTCAAGCGTGAAGCCGCCGACTCCCTGGCCGCCCTGGGTGCGGCCCATGCCCTGGTCAGCTCCGCCCGTCTGGCCCAGGTGCAGGAGCTGCGGCCGCGGGTCATGGCCGGTCAGGCCTCCGGCGAGGCGCTGATGGCCCTGGCCGCCGAATACCAGGGCTGGCAGGGCGACCAGGTGCGGATCTTCGACGCCCTGGCGCTGGTGATGCGGATGGGGGTGCCCCGGGGTCTGGTGCTCGACCAGATGGATCCCGGCCTGCAGGAGCAGGCCCGATCCCACCTGGAGGCCCTGTCGGTGGAGTACCAGCGCCGCCTGCTGGCGGAGCAGTTCCACCCGTCCGCCTGAAGCGGCCCGCCGCTGCGGATCGTCGGTATCTGGAAGCAACGGCTACCATCCCGCTCCGTGTCCCGGCCGTCCTCCGGGAGACAACGTCCGATGGATCCCTTTCGGCTGCTTGAGCTCCTGATCCTGGTGGCGGTGCTGGTCGGATTCGTCGGTCTGCTGCTGCGCCGCAACCTGTTCCTCAAGGTGCTGGCCATGGACGTGATGGGCTCCGCCGTGGTGGCCCTGTTCGTGCTGGTTGCCGCCCGCTCCGGCCTGCTGAGCCCCATCCTGGCGGCGCCCCTCGTCCCCGGGGCGGTCGCGGCCCCCGTGCCCATGGCCGACCCGATTCCCCAGGCCGTGATCCTCACGGCGATCGTGATCGGCCTCTCGATCCAGGCCCTGCTGCTGGTGGTGATCACCCGCCTGGCCCGCACCGACCCCAGTCTCGATCTGGCCAGCTTCGATGCCGGTCGCCTCGATGCCCGGGGGCGGCGCTGATGGCGGCCCCCGCCGGCGAGGCCCTCCTGATCGGCTGGCTGCTGCTGCCCTACACGGCGGCCTTCCTGGCCGCCCTGCTGCCCCCCCTGGCCCGCTGGCTGGCCCTGGTCTGCTGCCTGGCCACCGGTGCGGTGGCCGTCGCGGTCCAGGCCGGTGCCCTGCCGGCGAGCCTCAGCCTGCTCGGCCCCTATGGGGTGGAGCTGCAGCCCGATGGTCTGGCGGCGCCGTTCCTGCTCCTCAATGCCCTGGTCTGCGGCGCGGTGGTGCTGGACGGCTGGCGCCGGACCCTGCCCGGCCCCTTCCTGCTGCTGCTGATGGTTCTCCACGGCGGCCTGGCCTCCGCCTTCGTGGCGGTGGACCTGGTGAGCCTGTACGTGACCCTGGAGGTGGTGGGGATCAGTGCCTTCCTGCTGATCCTGGGCAGCCGCTCGGAGCGCTCCCTGTGGCTGGCGCTGCGCTACCTGCTGATCGGCAACACGGTGATGACCCTTTATCTGGTCGGTGCTGCCGTCGTCTATCTGACCCAGGGCAGTTTCCGCCTCGAGGCCGTCGCCGCCGCCGGTGCCGCCGCCCTGGCGCTGCTGCTGGTGGGACTGCTCACCAAGGCCGGGTTGTTCCTCTCGGGACTGTGGCTGCCCCGCACCCACGCCGAGGCGCCGGCGGAGGTCTCCGCCCTGCTCTCCGGCGTGGTGGTCGCCGCCGGGGTCGTTCCCCTGCTGCGGCTGAGCAGCGTCGTGCCCACCCTGGCGGCGGTGCTGCCCCTGATCGGGTGGGCCAGCGCCGGCCTGGGGCTGCTGTTCGCCCTGGTGGAGGCGGATGCCAAGCGGCTGCTCGCCTGGAGCACCCTCTCCCAGATGGGCCTGGTGGTGCTGGCACCGGCCGCCGGAGGGCTCTATGCCCTCGGCCACGGGCTGGCCAAGGCCGCCCTGTTCCTGCTGGCCCGCCGCTTCCCCGGCCGCGACCTGGCCGGCTGGGCCGGCCGGCCCCTGGACGCCGGCGTGTGGCTGCCGCTGTGGATCGGCTCCCTTTCGATCGTGGGGGTGCCGCCGCTGCTGGGCTTCTTCGCCAAGGCGGGGCTGGATCGCGGCCTGCCGGAGCCCACGGGCCTGCTGCTCAGCCTGCTCACCGTGGGCACCGCCGCTGTCTATGCGCGTCTCTGGGGTGCCCCCCTGCAGGACGTGGTGGCAACGGCTGAGGCCTCGGCATCACGTCCTGCGGCCATGGGCCCGCCGGAGCCGGCCTGGTCGCCGGGGGTGGTGCTGCTGCTGCTGGCGCTGGTGCTGCTCGGTGCCGCCGAGGCCAGCCGCACCTGGAGTCCGGAGCTGCTGCCGGCGGCCGCCAAGGCGACTCTGGTGCTGGCGGCTGGGGTGGGGCTGCACCGGCTGCTGCAGCCCCTGCGGCGCCGCAACTGGTTCCGGCTGCCCGACGTCGAGGGTTTCCCCGACCTCGTCGGCGGCATCGGGGTGGTGGGCGCCGGCCTGCTGGTATGGATCCGATGAGACGCCTGCTGCCCCTGCTGCTCACCACCGGCTTTCGGCTGGGGGTCTGGTGTCTGCTGACCGCCGACCTGAGCCGCCTCAACCTGCTGATCGGGCTGGTGGTGGCCCTGCTGCTGCCCCGCGCCCAATCCAGGCCCCTGCCCCTGCGGGCCCTGCTACGGGCCCTGGGGCGCAGCCTGCTGGCCGTGCCCCAGGCCTACCTGGAGGCGCTGCGGCTGATCGTCGGCCGCGAGCCGGTGGAGGTGGAGACCAGCGAGGCCACCACCGATGGCACCAGCCCCCTGCTGGTGTTCCTGGACGTGTTCCGCATCACCCTCACCCCCTTCACGATCGTTCTCGGGCTGGAGGACGGTGGACGCCGCTACCGGATCCACGCCCTCACGCCCCGCCCGACCCCGGCCGCTGAGCCCCAGGCCGGAGGGCCGACGCCATGACGGTGCTGCTCTGGGGGATGGTGCTGGCCCTGCTGATACCGATCGCGGTGGCCTGCCGGCCCTCCGATGTCTGGAACCGCCTGGCGGCCTTCTCCAGCGTCGCCAGCAAGGTGGCGCTGATCGTCCTGGTGGTGTCGGCGGTGCGGGGCGACCGCATGCTGGGCCTGGCTGGCGTGATCGTGCTCTGCGCCGGCAACGCCGGGCTGCTGCTGCTGGCCAACCTGCTGCGGGGGACGGAGCGATGACCCTCGCCGTCCTGGCCGATCACGCCAGCCTGCTGCTGCTGGGGGCCGGTCTGGTGTTCTGGTTCTGGGGCACCTGGCCCCTGTTGGAGAGCCGCAGCTACCTGAGCAAGCTCCATGCCCTCTCGGTGGCCGACACCCTCGGCTCGGGGCTGATGCTGCTGGGCCTGCTGCTGCGGATACCCGGCCAGTGGCCCCTGCTGGTGCTGGCCCTGGTGGCGCTGATCCTGTGGAACACGATCTTCGGCTACGTGCTGGCCAACTGCTCGCTGGCCTCCCGCCGGGAGCCGGAACCATGAGCGGCACCGTGTCCGTGCTCGGCGAGCTCGACCTGCTCCTGCCGATCACCGCCCTGCTGCCCCTCACCGCCGTGCTGCTGGTGAGCCAGTCGAATCCGTACCAGACCCTGGTGCTGCGGGGCATTCTCGGGTCGGTCTCCACCCTGCTCTATGCCCTGCTGGGTGCTCCGGACGTGGCGATCACCGAGGCCCTGGTGGGCACCCTGCTCTCCACCACCCTCTATGCGGTGGCGCTGCGCTCCTCGATGGCGCTGCGGTTGTCCTATCCGGCTGACGCTCCCCCCAGCGCGGCCAGCCAGGCGCTGCTGCGCGACTGGCTGGAGCCCCTGTCGCTGCGGCTGCGCCTGCTGCCACGAGCTCCGGAGGCGATCGGCGAGGCCGACGCCAGCCACGGCCGGCTCGGCCCGGACCTGCGGCTGGAGCTCAGCAACCCCCGACTGACGGAACGCCTGCAGGCCCTGGAGGGCTACCGCCGCTGGCAGAAGAGCGGCGGGGAACTGCTGCTGCGGGAGGAGCCATGACCTGGCTCTACCTGCTGGCCGCCACCGCCCTCTGCCTCGCACCGCTGGCCGCGGCCCTGCCGCCGGCGCCGCCCATCGGCCCGGTGATCGCCTCCCTGGCCGCCATGACCGATGTGCCCAATCTGGTGTCGGGGGTGATCCTGCACACCCGCCTCTACGACACCATCGCCGAAGTGGTGGTGTTCACCCTGGCCTCGATCGGGGTGCGCTACCTGCTGGCGGGGGAGCCCACCAAGACGAGCATCCGGGCCATCGAGGACGCGCCCTCGGTGGTGCTCTGCCAGCTGGGCGCCACCATGGCCGCCCTGATCGGGGTGGAGCTGGCCCTGCGCGGTCACCTCTCGCCGGGGGGCGGCTTCGCGGCGGGCGTGGCCGGCGGCACCGCCATCGGCCTGGTGCTGATCAGCGGCTCGGCCCGGCTCTCCGACCGCCTCTACCGCCGCTGGCGCGCCGACCTCTGGGAGAAGGCCGCCGTCATCGCCTTCGTGGTGCTTTCCGCCTTCGCCCTCGCGGGGGTGCCCCAGCCGGCCGGGACCTTCGGCACCCTGGCCTCGGGGGGCTGGATCCCCCTGCTCAACGTGTTGGTGGCCATCAAGGTGACCCTGGGCTCCTGGGCGATGGTGCAGCTGTTCGTGCGCCACCGGGGGTTGCTCTAGGGAGGTCGCGTCAGGCCGTGACCCCCACCCGCAGGCTCGAGCCGCGATCCCCGGCGATCACTTCGATGCCGCCGCGGATGCGCTCCCGTAGGGCGCCGACGTGGCTGATCAGGCCGATCATGCGGCCCCCCTCCCGCAGCCGGTCGAGTTCGTCCATGGCCAGCTGCAGGTTGTCGGGGTCGAGGCTGCCGAAGCCCTCGTCGATGAACAGGGCCTCCAGGGGCACGCCGCCGGCGTGGGCCTGCACCGTGTCGGCCACCCCCAGGGCCAGGGCCAGGGAGGCCTGGAAGGTCTCGCCGCCCGACAGGCTGCTCACCTCCCGTTCCTCGCCGGTGTAGGCATCCAGCACCCGCAGGCCCAGGCCGGCCTTGCGGCCGCCATGGCCCCCCTCGTCGGTGAGCCGCAGCTGGTAGCGGCCGGAGGTCATCAGGGTGAGCCGCTGGTTGGCGTAGCCGCAGATATCGGCGAGGTAGGCCGAGAGCACCCAGCGCTGCAGGGAGATGTAGGGGGCCGCCTTGCCCTGGCAGCGGCTGGCCACGGCGCCCAGCCGCTCGGCCCGCTCCTGCTTCTCGGCCAGATCGGCGGCGCCGGCCCGATGCTCCGCCGTCAGCCGGGCGATCTCCCGC
>NZ_JAYGHZ010000085.1:0-5252 GCF_034931285.1 Synechococcus sp. BA-120 BA3 | reverse complement strand
TCGCCGACGTAGGCCTTCAGGTAGCCCAGCCGCTGCTCCGCGTCCGGCGGCTCGCCGAGGGTATGGAGGCCGCTGGAGAACAGGCGGTTCTCCAGCAGCTGCAGGTAGGTGCCCAGCCGCACCAGCCCGGTGCCGAAGGCGTCGGGATCCTGGTCGGCGGCCGTGGGCGCCTCGGCGGTGGGCTCGGCAGCATCGGGCCCCGCAGCGGCGGCCGGCGCGGCGGCTTCGGGCTCCGGCGTCGAGAGGGTGCTGGGCTCCCACACCCCCACCATCTGCAGGTGGAGCTGGTTCTCCTCCCGGGAGCGGGGGTAGACGACCCACAGATGGGGGGTCTCCAGGTCGAGATGGCGGCGCATCAGGGTGAGCAGGCGGCCGAGCACCACCGCCTCGATCTCGGTGCCCTCGGCCGTGCGGATCACGCCCCGGGTGAGCTGGGCCGGATCGGCCGGCACGTAGGACCCGCGCACCACTCCGATGGCCCGGTACTGGAGCGGCTCGGTGACCGGGGAAATGGGATGCTGGCGCATGGTGGAAGGAAAGACCCCGTGGCGATACCTGGACGGGCCCGGGTCGCCCGGGCCAATGTAAGCAGCAGCGGAAGCGCGATGCCCAGGCCAGACTCGGTCGCGACCTCGAGCCCACACCGTCAACGGATGCCCTCCCCGAACCGAAGCCTGAGCGGCCTCTGGTCGCTCCTGGCCGTCAGCCTGGTCGGGATCCTGGCCCTCGGGGGAGGCTGGTGGCTGGGTCACCGCCAGTCGGCCGCCCAGGCCAGCGCCGACCCGAAGCGGACCCTGCTCACCAAGGAGGCCACCCGCCTGCGGCTGCGGCTCGACGCCGACGAGGCCACCCCGGCCGACCGCCAGCGGCTGCTGGAACTGCTCGTCGCCCTCGACCGCAAGGGGGAGGCGATCGGCCTGCTGGAGCCCATGGCCGACCGGGAGCCCGAGCGCTGGTCCCTGCGGCTGATGCTGGCCGAGCTGCGCCGCGACCAGGGCGACCGCAGCGGCGCCGAACGGGAGCTGCGCCAGATCCTCAACCTGCGCCCCACCCAGGTGGAGGCCCTGCAGCTGCTCAGCCTGCTGAACCTGGAGCAGGGGCGGGGCGCCGCCGCCGAGGCCCGCGTCAAGGCGGCCTACGGGATGGCGATCAAACCCGAGGTGAGGCCGGAGGCCCTCGGCATCGGCCTGCTGCTGGCGGAACTGCAGCTCAAACGCGGCCAGGCGGCGACGGCGGCGGCCACCTACCTGCAGCTGGCCAACCTGTTCCCGCAGGACCAGCGTCCCCTGCTGGGTCTGGCCATGCTCCGCCACGACCGGGGGGACACGAAGGGGGCCCAGGAGGCCCTGGCCCAGGCACGACTGCGCAGCCCGGATCCCGACAAGCCGGATCCGAAGCTCGACAAACTGGCGGCCAGCTGGGGGCTGGAGCCGCTCAGATCCCCTTCAGCTGCCCGGCCGACCCCGACGGCGCCGCCTTCGGCGTCTTCGCGTCAAACTCCCTGAGGGCCTGATCGATGGCGGAGCTGGGGGGCGTGGCGTCGTCGAGGGCGGTGCTGCGCTTCAGCTTGTTCATCAGGTCGAGCGGGTTGGTGCTTTCAAGGATCGAACCGCTGCCGGATCCCGATCGGCCAGGCCCGTAGTCGTAGAGCTGGCGCTCCTGGATGCTGGTGCCGAGGGTCTGGCCGTAGCCGGCCTGCTGGGCCCGGGCGTCACCGGCCATGAACAGGGCGAGGGCCCCGGCGCCGGCCACGCAGGCCTGCAGAGAAAACGAACGGATCATGGCTCCTGCCGGCGGAGGGTCGAATCACCAAGGCCTTCATGATAAGGGCCCCCAGCCGGTTCCCCGTCCTGTCGCCATGGCCCTGCGCATCGCCACCTGGAACGTCAACTCGGTGCGCACCCGGCTTGATCAGGTGGGCGCCTGGCTCGAGGCCGAGGCCCCCGACGTGCTCTGCCTGCAGGAGACCAAGGTGGCCGACGAGCTGTTCCCCCACGCCGCCTTCGAGGCCCAGGGCTACCGGGCGGTGATCAGCGGCCAGAAGGCCTACAACGGCGTGGCCATCCTCAGCCGGCTGCCGATCGAGGACGTGCGGGTGGGCTTCGCCGCCCTGCTGCCGGACGATCCGGCGGCCGCGGAACTGGGCGCTCAGAAACGGGTGATCAGTGCCTGGATCGAAGGGGTGCGGGTGCTCAACCTCTACGTGCCCAACGGCTCGGCCCTGACCTCGGAAAAGTACCCCTACAAGCTGGCGTGGCTGGGGTGCCTGCGGCGCTACCTGGAGGCCCAGGAGGCCGAAGCGGAACCCCTGGCGATGGTGGGCGACTTCAACATCGCCCTGGAGGCCCGCGACATCCACGACCCGGACCGCCTCAGCGGCGGGATCATGGCCAGCGATCCGGAGCGGCAGGCCCTGAGGGATGCCCTGGGCGATCGCCTGGAGGACGTGTTCCGCGTCTTCGAACCGGACGCCGGCCACTGGAGCTGGTGGGACTACCGCACCGGCGCCTGGGACCGGGACACGGGCTGGCGCATCGACCACATCTATCTGTCGGAGGAGCTGCTGGCCTGCGCCACGGGCTGCGTGATCCACAAGGGAGTGCGGGGCAACGCGCAGCCCAGCGACCATGCGCCGGTGGTGGTGCACCTGGCCTGGCCCCCCGAGTCGGCCGAGGACGGCGACGACGACGGGGGCTGGTGAGGGGGGTGAGGGGCTCTGGTGATGGGGCTGGGGCCCTCATCCCAGAAACGCCTCCAGGGCCAGGTCCGGGCGCCGCACCAGGGCGAACAGGGTGCCGTTCTGGCCGCGGCTGACCCGCAGTGCGTCGTCGAGCACGGTGACATCCAGCCAGGCGGGAAAGCTCTGCCGCACCTGCCGGAACAGCTCCAGCCGCTGATTGCCGAACCTGGGCCCCCGCCAGCCGCCCCGCTCGAACCGCACCGACACGCGCTGGTGGGGGGCCTCGGCGGCCACGGCGATGCTGGCCTGCACGGCGATCCCCGCCAGGGGCCCCAATGGGCCGGCCGGCCGCAGCAGGTTCAGGGCGCGGCCGCCGGCGGGATCAAGCAGCTGCAGGTTCTCCAGCCAGGGCCTGACCGCCAGGTAGGGCAGGGAACTGCTGCTCCAGCGCAGCTCCCACACCCCCGCCAGCTGGGCGGCCTGGGCCGTGAGATCGGCGGGCTGCAGGCGCTCCAGCCGCTCGATCAGGTCCTCGATGCGCCGGGCAGCCGGGGCTGTTGCGCCGGGGGATCCGCCCCGCAGCAGCCCCAGCAGCTCCGCCCGGCAGGTCTGGGCGTCGCCGGCGGCAGCGGCCGGGCCATCGGGGATGGCCGGGGGAGCCTGCGTCACTGCTCTGACCCGCGGCACGGGGGCGCAACAGGATCCATGCTGCCAGGCGCCGACGGCCATCGGATACCGTGTCGCCCGGCCTGCCGGCCGAACCGATTCCACCGCAGACCCCGTGACCCTGACCACCGTCGATGTGACCCTGGTCGGGGCGGGGATCATGGGCGCCACCCTGGGCACCCTGCTGCGCCAGCTGCGGCCGGACCTGCGCCTCCTGATCATTGAGAGCCTCCCCCGCGAGGCCCAGGAGAGTTCCAGCGCCTGGAACAACGCCGGCACGGGCCATGCGGGGAACTGCGAGCTCAACTACACGCCGATGGCGGCGGATGGCTCGATCAGTCTGTCCAAGGCGCTTGACATCAACGAAGCCTTCGACCTGTCGCGCCAGTTCTGGACCCATCTGGTGCGGGACGGGGCCCTGGGCTCCCCCGAAGCCTTCATCCAGGGCGTGCCCCACATGAGCTTCGTGCTGGGGGAGGAGCGGCGGGCCTACCTGCGGGAACGCCACCGGCTGATGGCGACCCACCACTGCTACCGGGGGATGGCCTACAGCGAGGACCACGCCCATGTGGCGGCGTGGGCACCGCTGCTGATCGAGGGCCGGGACCCGGCCCAGGCGATCGGCGCCACCTACTTCGCCGACGGCACCGACGTCAACTTCGGGGCCCTCACCAGCCAGCTGCTGGATCACCTGCGGGCCGGCGGGGCCTTCGAGGCGCGGTTCTCCACGGCGGTGCAATCCCTGCGGCGGCGGCCGGAGGGTGGCTGGCGCCTGAAGACCCGCGAGAGGACCACCGGGGAGACCCGGCTGATCGATGCGGGCACCGTGTTTCTCGGGGCCGGCGGCGGCGCCCTCACCCTGCTGCAGAAGTCGGGGATTCCGGAGGGGCGCGGCTACGGCGGCTTCCCCGTCAGCGGACTCTGGCTGCGCTGCGGCGACCCCGCCGTGGCCGGCCGCCACCACGCGAAGGTCTATGGAATGGCGGCCGCCGGCTCGCCGCCGATGTCGGTGCCCCATCTCGACACCCGCCTCGTCGATGGCCGCCACTGGATCCTGTTCGGGCCCTACGCGGGCTTCTCCAGCAAGTTCCTCAAGAGCGGCTCCCTCTGCGACTGGCCCCGCTCCCTGCGGTCCGGCAACCTGCTGCCGCTGCTGGCGGTGGCCCGGGACAACCTGCCCCTGACCCAGTACCTGATCGGCCAGGTGTTCGCCAGCGCCGAACAGCGCTTCGCTGCCCTGCGCGACTTCTATCCCAACGCCAGCCCCTCCGACTGGACCCTGGCGGTGGCCGGCCAGCGGGTGCAGATCATCAAGGCCGAGGCCCGGCGCGGCGGGGTGCTCCAGTTCGGCACCGAGGTGGTGCACGCCGCCGACACCTCCCTGGTGGCCGTGCTGGGGGCCTCCCCCGGCGCGTCGGCCGCCGTGGCGATCGCCCTGGAGATCCTGCACTCCTGCTTCCGCGAGAAGCTGCCCGACGGCTGGCAGGACACCCTCAAGCGGATCCTGCCCTCCTACGGCGCATCGATCCGCAGCGACGCCGAGCTCTGCCGGCGGATCCGCAGCGAGAGCGCCGAGGTGCTGGGGCTGGCGCCGCCCGTCTAGGGACGGCGGGGCGGCAGCAGCAGGCCGGCCCGCACGGCCCACGGGGACAGGGCGAACAGGCGCAGCATGGCCGCCAGCAGCTGCGGCACCGTCAGGGTGTTGGCCAGGAAGCCATACCACTGGGGGCCGGGGAGGGAGAAGAAGCTGGCGAAGAACTGGCGCAGTTCGACTTCGGAGAAGCCCATCAGCTTGCCCAGCCCGAACTGATACAGGGCGTGCTTGCTGCGCAGCGCCGGGGGCCAGAGGGCGCCCCAACCCGCCCGGGCCAGCAGGGCCGAGGGGGCATCGGCGTCGGCCATGGCC
>NZ_JAYGHZ010000084.1:0-5306 GCF_034931285.1 Synechococcus sp. BA-120 BA3 | reverse complement strand
GCGGTCTTGAGCTTGCGGATGATCTGTTCGGATGTGTGCCTGGTGCGTTTCATGGTCGAGTCCCCGGCCCAGTCTGGCCGGCTGAAGACTCTCATTCACCCTGGACCGGTTTCCGGGGTCCACGTCACCAAGGCTCAGCTGGAGGCAGATCACACAGCCGACGTCAGTACACCAGAGGCCGAATTCAAGGCCCTGCGGAAGCCCTGGCAGAAGCTCCGGGAAGCCGAACTGGGGATCACCGGTGATCCAGCTGAGCGCCTGCGCCTACAGCGGGAACTGTTCTTCCAGCCGCTGTGCGAGGCCCTGGGGTATCCCTACGCCCCGAAGGCGGAGCCCGTGCTGATCGGTGGCGAGGCGTATCAGATCCCGCTGCTGGCGGAGATCAGCAACGCCAAAGGCGAGCCCTGGCTGTGGGTGGTGGAGTGCTTCAACCCCAACGATGAGCCGGCGGATCCGCTCGAGCTCACGATCGCCACGAGCTGGGCCTGCCAGATCGAGGATCCGATGCTGGGGACGGTGCTGCCCGGCTCGGATGGCCAGGGCAGCGAAACCTGGGAGGAGCTGATCAGCGAGCGGATCTTCGCCCAGGACATCCCGCCGCGCTGGGTGTTGGCGGTGGGCCGCGACCAGCTGCTGCTGATTGATCGCCAGAAGTGGGCCGCTTCACGGCTGCTGCGCTTTGAGCTGAACGCGCTCCTGGGTGAGAACAACCCCGATGCCGTGTTGGCGGCCGCCACGCTGCTGCACCGCGAGCACACCTGCCCCACGAGCGGCGGGACGCCGTTGCTGGATGAGCTCGATGAGAACAGCCACAAGCACGCCTATGAGGTGAGCGGCGATCTCAAATACGCGCTGCGCAAGTCGATCGAGCTGCTCGGCAACGAGGCGATCCACTGGCGCCGCAGCCGCAATGAAGGCGTGTTCAAAGGCAAAACCGACGCCGACCAGCTCACGCTCGAATGCCTCCGGTACATGTACCGGTTGCTGTTCCTCTTCTACATCGAGAGCCGGCCTGAGTTGGGCTATGCACCGATGGGCAGCGATGTCTATCGCCTCGGCTACAGCCTCGACAGCCTGCGCGACATGGACAGCGCTGAGCTCGGCAGTGAGGAAGACAAGGAAGGCACCTACATCAGCGATTCGCTCGATCGCCTGTTCCAGATGATCTGGGAGGGCTACCCGAAGCGCGACGACGCCACAGCCCAGCTGCCGCTGGCCGAAACCGAGGAGGTGTTCCACGACAGCTTCCGGCTCACACCGCTGAAGGCGCACCTGTTTGATCCCGAGCGCATGCCTGCGCTCACCCGCGTGCACTTCCGCAACGTGGTGCTGCAAGAGGTGATCGAGCTGATGTCGCTCACCAAGGAAGGCAAGGGTAAACGGCGCGGCCGGGTGAGCTACTCCCAGCTGGGTATCAACCAGTTGGGCGCCGTGTATGAGGCCCTGCTCAGCTTCCGGGGCTTCTTCGCCGAGGAAGACCTCTACGAGGTGCAACCTGCACCGAAAAAGGGGAAAGCCGCCGTCAGCGTCGACGACGACTTCGAAAACGGCGACGACGAGGGAGACGACGACACCACCAAAGCCAGCGGGCAGGCCCACGACGAGCTGGAGGTGGGGCACTTTGTGACCTTTGAGCAGCTCAAGGCCTACAAAAGAGAAGAGATCGTGCCCGATCCCGGCACCGGCAATCCGAAGTGCTATCCCAAGGGAAGTTTCATCTACAGGCTGGCAGGCCGCGACCGCGAGAAGAGCGCCAGCTACTACACGCCCGAATCGCTCACCCAGTGCCTGGTGAAGTATGCGCTCAAGGAGCTGCTGCCAGGCAAAACGGCGGCCGAGATCCTGCAGCTGAAGGTGTGTGAGCCGGCAATGGGCTCGGCTGCATTTTTGAACGAAGTGGTGAACCAGCTGGCCCAGGCCTACCTAGAGCTGCGCCAGCAGGAAACGGGCCGGAGCATCCCCCACGAGCAGTTCGCCACTGAGCTCCAAAAGGTGAAGATGCGCCTGGCCGACCAGAACGTCTTCGGCATCGACCTCAACCCGGTGGCGGTGGAGCTGGCGGAGGTGAGCCTGTGGCTCAACAGCATCTTTACGCCAGAAAACGGCCGGGCCTTTGTGCCCTGGTTCAGCCAGCAGTTGGTGTGCGGCAACTCGTTGATCGGTGCCAAGCGCCAGATCTACCGGGTAAGCCAGCTACCAACCGAAGGTAAAAAAGCCAAACCCAGCAAGATCTGGCATGAACACGCTCCAGAGGAGCTGGCCTGGGATGCGGAGCTGCCGGAAGGCGCAATCTTCCACTTCCTGCTGCCCGATCCGGGCATGGCCGCCTACAAAGACAAGGTGATTAAGGAGCTTGAACCAGAGGCCATCGAGCGCTGCCAGCGCTGGAACAAGACGTTTGTGGGTGCGGCGTTCAGTGAGTCCCAGATTTCCCACCTGCTGCGGCTGAGCAAACTGGTGGATGACCTCTGGAAGGCCTGGGCCCAGCAACAGAAACAGTTACGCCTGCGCACTACCGATCCGCTTCCGGTATGGCCAGAGAGCGAAACAACAGGTGCAAACGACGTTGCCTGGACCTCGCTGAAACTCAAAGACCGCATCCAAGAGCAGGAGGTGCTGGGCCGCGATGTGGCCAACACCAATGCCCGCCTGCGGCTGAAGTGGGCGATGGACTATTGGAGTGCACTTTGGTTCTGGCCAATCAACCAGGCAGGTTCATTACCCAGCCGAGATACCTGGCTGCTGGAGCTGAGCATGATCCTGGGTGATCTAGAGCAGGGCGTTGCTCCCGAACTTGGCCAAGGGCAGCTATTTGCCGATACCCAACCCAAACAGCTGGCCGTGGATTTCAGCGACCGCCACGGCTTTGTGAATGTGGAAAAGCTCAAGGCTGAGTTTGAGCGATTACGACAGGTGGAGGTGGTAGCCAAACGCATCAAGCCGCTGCACTGGGATCTGGAATTTGCTGATCTGCTGGCGAGCGGCGGCTTTGATCTAATCGTGGGCAACCCGCCCTGGCTGAAGGTGGAGTGGGAGGAAAAGGGCGTGATCGGCGACACCGACCCGATGGTGCTGATCCGCAAGGTGACCGCCAGTGAGCTTGCGAAACGCCGGGGCGAGGCGCTGACCGCCCAGCCTGATCTGCAGGCGGCTTACCTCGAAGAGTTTGAGGCGCAGAACGGTAGCCAGGCGTTTCTGAATGCCGTAGCGAACTATTCGCTGCTGAAAGGCAGCCAGACGAACCTGTTCAAGTGCTTTTTGCCCCAATCCTGGCGGGTTGCTTCTGGGCAAGGCGTGCAGGGATTCCTACATCCAGAGGGGGTGTATGACGACCCAAAGGGTAGAGCGCTGAGGGAGGTGCTATATGGGCGGCTTCGGTATCACCTTCAATTCCAGAATCAGCTAATCCTGTTTCCAATTACAGACAGACAAAAGTATAGCCTAAATGTGTACGGTCCATGGCGGCAACCAAGCTTCATTCATCTTGCTAATCTCTTCCATGCCAAAACAGTTGACGCCTGCTTCGCCCATGATGGCAATGGCGCAGTTGGCGGCATCAAGACAGAAGGCAACCGATGGGATATGACCGGCCATCGCCAGCGACTCATCCCAGTAGGAGAACAGACACTTGCACTTTTTGCCCAACTTTATGATGAACCCGGAACTCCTGCCCGCCAAGCCAGGCTGCCGGCTCTGCATTCCCAGCAACTCCAAAGTGTACTGGAAAAGTTTGCTACGGCAACAAAACGGCTGGGTGATCTGCAGGGTCAGTACTTCGCCGTCGAGATGTGGCACGAAACCAATGCTCAGAAAGACGGAACAATCCGCCGAGACACCAGCTTTCCTAGCAATCCCACCGAGTTAGTGCTTTCCGGACCCCACTTCCAAATCGGTCGACCATTCAACAAAACGCCGCGAAGAACATGCACTGAAAACAGTCACTATGACTGTCTTGATCTCGTCTCTCTACCAACCGACTACTTACCCCGTACCAACTACCGGCCGGATGTAGATCCAGCCGAATACCTTGCCCGCACACCGCGGGTGCCCTGGGGAGCCAGGAAACATGTGACTGATTTCTTTCGTGTCGGAGCGAGAGGCATGCTCCCTCCCTCAAATGAGAGAACCTATGTCCCGTCTTTGCTACAACCAGGGGCCGGTCATGTCCACGGAGTGCAATCAATTTCCTTTAGAGAAAGCTCGCTACTGCTCGCATATCTTTCCTTTGGGCAGTCTATTGTCGCTGATTTTTTTATTAAGTCAACTGGCCGAACCAATCTGCACTACACATGGGAAGTCTTTCCGCTTATAAATGCAACTGTCGACTTCTCATCGCGCACGCTTATCCTCAACTGCCTCACCACTCACTACGCCGATCTCTGGAGCGAATGCTGGGATGAAGCCTTCCGCCAGCAACGCTGGGCCAAACAGGATCCCCGCCTCCCCAACGAGTTCTTCACCAACCTCACCCCCACCTGGCAGCGCGACTGCGCGTTGCGCACCGATTACGCCCGCCGCCAGGCCCTGGTGGAGATCGATGTGCTGGTGGCCCAGGCCCTCAAGCTCACCCTCGAAGAACTGATCACCATCTACCGCGTGCAGTTCCCGGTGATGCAGCAATACGAACGCGACACTTGGTACGACCAGAACGGCCGCATCGTGTTCACCGCCAGCAAAGGCCTCTCGGGTGTGGGCTTCCCCCGCAAAGGCTCAGGCCGTGGCGCCAACAAGACCACCGGCTGGGAAGACATTTGCGAGATGACCTCGGACACCGTCTCCCGCACGATCATCGACGACACGCTGCCCGGTGGGCCGGTGGAGCGGACGATCACCTACGAAGCACCGTTTGATTGCTGTGATCGGGTGAAGGACTATCGGATTGCATGGGAGTTCTTCGAGCGGGAGGGCGTTGGTGCATGACCATCTACGAAGACACCAACTCCAAGCCCCTACTTGATCTGCTGGATCGGATCCACAGCGGCGACATGGTGTTGCCCGATTTCCAGCGCGATTTCGTCTGGGAGCCCAGTGCCACCCAGGCCCTGATCGTCTCGATCGCTAACAACTACCCCGCCGGCAGCATCCTGCGCGTGCGCGATCGGCAGCGAGCCTTCTCCAGCCGTGAGTTCGAAGGTGCTCCACCACCCTCCTTCGAGCACACTTTCCTAGTGCTCGACGGCCTGTCAGGCGACAGCGAAAACTGGCCCAGATGCGACACGAAATCTGGCCCCCCTCCTTGAGCCACTGACCAGGGCCAGCGCGCAGCCTGCGGTGCTGTCACCTCTGGAGCAGAGCTCCCGGGATGC
>NZ_JAYGHZ010000083.1:0-5341 GCF_034931285.1 Synechococcus sp. BA-120 BA3 | reverse complement strand
CTGCTGGCGGCGATCGAGCGCAAGCTGGATCCGCGCCGGCCGGCGCAGGAGCCCAGTGATGGGGCCCTGCACCTGGCCTCGGCCATGGTGGGGGCGGTGGTGCTGGCCCGCCTGGTGGACGACCCCGCCCTGGCCCGCCGGCTGCTGGCGGCGGCCTCCTCGCCTGGGGCCTGAGACGGACCCTCTCTTTTTTTGTCCCATGACATGACGACCATCATGGCTAAGAGCCCCGCTCGCTCCGCCCTGGCGGCCGCCCGCTCCCGCGGACCCCTCCCTCCGCCAGTGCCCCTCTCCCTGGAGCAGGTGCAGCGCCGCCACTTCAGGATCAGCGGCGACCGCCGCTTGCTGGCCCGCTTCGCGGCCTGCTTCCCGCGCTGACTTCCCCCCTCAACCCTTCTTCTCTCCCCCATCCCCGAAGCCGCGATGCCATCCGCCCCGACCCGCCGCCAGCGGCGTTTCCTGGAACGCTATGGACCCTGGGCCGTCGTCACCGGAGCCTCCTCCGGCATCGGCCGCGCCCTGGCCGTCGCTCTGGCCGAAGCCGGGCTGAACCTGGTGCTCGTGGCCCGCGATCGGCCCCGGCTCGAAACCCTGGCGGCCAGCCTCATCGCCAGTCACGGCGTGCAGGTGCAGGTCGTCGCGGTCGACCTGGCCCTGGACGACCAGCTGGCGGCGATCCGCCGCGTCACCGACTCCCTGGATGTGGGATTGCTGGTGGCCTCCGCCGGCTTCGGCAGCTCCGGTCCCTTCCTGGAGGCCGACATCGCCAGCGAAACCGAGATGCTGATGGTCAACGGCCGGGCGGTGCTGCAGGCCTGCCACCACTTCGGCCGTCGCCTGCGGGAACGGGGCCGGGGCGGTCTGGTGCTGCTGAGCTCGATCGCCGCCTTCCAGGGGATGCCGTACGCGGCCCATTACGCCGCCACCAAGGCTTATGTGCAGAGCCTGGCCGAGGCCCTGCAGGTGGAACTCCGGGGCGACGGCGTCGCCGTGCTGGCCGCGGCGCCCGGGCCCACCCACAGCGGCTTCGCCGCCAGGGCCGGGATGCGGCTGGGGGCGGTCATGGAGCCGGAGGCGCTTGCCCAGCCGATCCTGGCGGCCCTGGGGCGGCAGACCACCGTGCTGCCGGGGGCGCTCTCCAAGCTCCTGAGCTGGTCGCTCGTGCCCCTGCCGCGCTGGGCGCGGGTGAGCATCATGGGCACGGTGATGCGGGGCATGGCCATCCACTGATGCAGAGCAGCATCTTCACGGTGGTCCTGCTGCCGGTGGCGCTGGCCATCGTCATGCTGGGCATGGGCCTCAGCCTGGTGCCCGAGGACTTCCAGCGCATCACCCGCTACCCCCGGGCGGTCGCGGTGGGCACGGTCTGCCAGACCCTGCTGTTGCCACTGCTGGGGGCGCTGATCGCCCTGGTGGTGCCCATGGAGCCGGTGATGGCGGTGGGTCTGGTGGTCGTGGCGGTCTGCCCGGGCGGGCCGTCGTCGAACCTGATGACCTACCTGGCCCGGGGGGATGTGGCCCTGTCGGTGACCCTGACGGCCGTGAGCAGCATCGTCACGGTGGTCACGATCCCGCTGTTCACCAACCTGGCCCTCCAGCATTTCCTGGGGGAGGGGGCCGCGATCGCCCTGCCGATCGGCACCACCATGCTGCAGATCGTGCTGATCACCCTGCTGCCGACGACCATCGGCATGGCCATCCGTCATCGCTTTCCCGCGCTGGCCCGACGCCTGGAGAGGCAGATGGGCCGCCTGGCCGGGGGCCTGCTGGCGCTGATCATCCTGCTGCTGTTCCTCCGTGAGGCCCCCAAGTTGCCGGGGTTTCTGGCCCAGGCGGGACTGGCCATCGCCCTGCTCAATCTGCTGGCCATGACGGCGGGTTTTCTGGCGGGAAGGCTGTTCCGCCTCCCCGTGGCCCAGCAGGTGTGCATCGCGATCGAGGTGGGGATTCAGAACGGAACCCTGGCGATCGCCATCACCGCCGGTCTGCTCAACAACCCCGACATGGCGGTGCCGGCGGCGGTCTACAGCCTGCTGATGTACGTGTTCGGCTTCGGCGCGGTCCTCTGCGGCCGGCGGCTGATTCCTGCGGTCCGCCGGGCGTGATCGTCGATCGGAATCAGCGCTTTCCTGCCTCCCCCTTCGGCTCCTCCTAACGTGGGGGACTCTCCTCCCAGGCCAGGCAGATCCGGATGGCAGCCAGATCCATTAGCGCCCTGCTGGAAAGCGTTCGTCTGGTCTCAGAGGAGTCCCACTCCATCGTCCAGTCCGTGCGTCTCATGGTGCAGGAATGCGTCAGATCCGTCTCGGAGGAGGTCAAATACGGAGGCCTTCTTTTCGCCTCCGATGGTCTTCCGTTTGGCGGTGTGTTTGTGTACAAGCAGCATGTCTCGATGGAGTTGAGTTGCGGTGCTTTCATCGCCGACCCCTATGGCCATCTTGAGGGATCCGGCAAGGGACGACGCCACCTCAAGCTCAGGAGCCTCGATGACATCCAAGGCAAGCACCTGGCAACGTATCTGATGCTTGCCTTGCAGGCGGCCCAGGCTCAGGCCTGTGCTTCCGGTCCCCTGGAGTGAACCCATGGACCATGTGCTGATCATCCACGCCGTGCGGGACTACGGGGCCTGGAAACAGGTGTTCGACGCGGCGGCCAGCCTGCGCCGTGAGGCCGGCGAGCGGTCGTTCCAGGTGCTCCGAGACGCGAGCAACCCCAACAAGGTGGTGCACTTCTCCCGATGGGAATCGGTGGCCAAGGCGAAGGCGTTCTTTGAGTCCCCCGAGCTGGTGGAGATCCGTCGCCAGGCCGGTGTCGAATCCCCGGAGTTTCTCTATCTGCATCAGCTGGAGGCGGGCACGCTGTGACCGCTGAGCTTCCCCCATGAGCCCCGTCTTCCCCGGCCGTTACACCGCCCAGATCGAAGGCCCGTTCGTGGTGTTTCTCATCGGCCTGCGGGTGAATCGCTTCTGGGCGCTGCACCAATGGCTGCCGGTGGCGCGGGCGATGGGCCCGATGATGCGTGAACTGCTGGCCAGTCCCGAGCTCGGCCTGCTCAGCGCCCAAACGATCGTCTACTGGCGCGGTGTGGGGCTGGTTCAGTACTGGCGTTCCTTCGAGGCCCTGGAAAGCTTCTCGAAGAATCCGAAGACCTCCCACCTGCAGGCCTGGAAGCGCTTCAACCAGGCGGTCGGCGCCAGTGGCAGCGTCGGCATCTGGCACGAGACCTACCTGGTGGAGGCCGGCCGCTACGAATGCGTCTACGGCAACATGCCCCGCTTCGGCCTGGCCCGCGCAGGAACCCATCAACCGGCCACCGGCGCCAGGGAAACGGCGAGCCGCCGCCTCGGCCGGGACGGCGATCCCACCGTGCCCAGCTATGACAACCCCTGACATCCAGGCGACCCGGATCCCTCAGGTCACCTCTGCCAGAATGATTGTCGTTTCAGGAATCACCGTGTCGCGCCTTCGGCCTCCCTTCGCCCCCCTGGCCGCCGCCGCCGGGCTCCTGGCTGCCCTCGGCGGCGCCCCCGCCCTGGCCCAGCAGCCCGGCCCAGGCCCCCAGAAGGCGATGTTCGCCACCAAGGCGGAAGCCGAAGCCGCCGCCAAGCACTTCAACTGCACAGGGGCCCACCAGCATGGCAACCAGTGGATGCCCTGTTCCACCCATGGCAACACCAAAGGCGGCTCGTCCGGCCACGGCTCCCACTGATGCCGGATCCGGACGTGCTGGAGACTCCTCCCTCCGGCGGCCCCCCTCCTTCAAGCGCTGCCTCGGCCTGCGGTGGCCGGCCGAAGATCGTCGCCATCGGCATCGCCCCCCTGGGGATCATCTCGATCGGCATCGTCCCGATGGGGGTGATCAGCATCGGCGTCGTGCCGATGGGGGTTCTGAGCCTGGGGGCGGTGGCGATGGGGGTGATCAATGCCTCCGTGGTGGGCATGGGCATCCTCATCGCCGGGGTGAACGTGATGGGCGTCTGGTGGGTGGGGATGGACGGCATGGGTCCCTACCGCCTGGGCAGCCCGAGCGGCCAGGTGCATCACCACCACAGCCCTGACCACCACCACAGCCAGGGCCAGCCCAACCTCTACGCCTACCCCACCCGTGAGGAGGCCCTGCGGAAGGCCAGGGAACTCGGCTGCGAGGGGGCCCACGCCATGGGCTCCCTCTGGATGCCCTGCGCGGAGCACCCGACCCCCTGAGCTCAGGCCAGCGACTTGAACATCACCAGGGCGTCCACCATCCCCAGCCGGGGATGGCGGAAGGCTCCGGGCAGCCGGCCGATGGTGGCGAAGCCGTTGCGGCTCCAGGTCGCCACCCCGGCGGTGTTGGTGCTCACCACCAGGTTGAACTGCATCGCCGTGAAGCCCCGCCGCCGCGCCTCCTCCTGGGAGTGGCGGCAGAGGGCATGGCCCAGCCCCCGGCCCCGGGCGGCCTCAGCCACCACATAGCCGGCGTTGGCCACGTGGGCACCCAGGCACGGCTGGTTGGGCCGCAGGTAATAGGTGCCCAGGATGGCGCCGTCCGCATCGGTGGCCACGACGGTGGCGGCGACGTCCCCCACCCAGGCCTGACGGGCGGCGTCGCTGCCGATGGCCGGGTCATGGGGGAAGGTTTCGCCGGCCCGGAACACCGGCTCCAGCAGCGCCCAGACCGCCGGCCAGTCGTCAGGGGCGTAGGGCCGCAGGATCAAGCCGCTTGCACCACGATCGATTTGGCCACCGTACCGGGCAGATTCCGGGACACCGGGCAGACCTTCATGCGTCGCTCCAGAAAGGCCCGGCTCGGCTCATCCAGCGCCGGGGTCGCCCCCCCGTCGGCCGCCTCCAGCCGCACCTGGAAGCTGCCGTCCACCGCCTCGATCATCCAGTCGGCGGAGGCCGTCACGCTGAGGATTCCGTCCACTGTTGCCAGGGGCAGATGCCGCTCGACGGCGTTGGCCACCAGGTAGTGGTGCTGGCAGAGCAGCAGGGACAGCAGGTAGAGCCGGAAACCGGGGGTCTGCAGGCTGGGCTCCAGCGGCTGCCACGGCTCCTGGGCGCCGTTGCGGAACGCGACGCTGAGGCCATCGCCGGCGGCCCCGTGGCGGCTCTGCAGGCGGAACTGGAACAGGAGGTGGGTCATCGCTGGGGGGAGACGGCGGGGGTGAAGGGGATGGCGCTGCGGAGGGTCGTCTCCCGCGTCGCCGTGGCGCTGCGCTGGCGCTGGAGGGCTTCGGCGCCCGTGAGCAGGGCCGAACCGACCAGCAGGGCGGCGAAGCCCTGGCGCAGGTGGCGATCGGAGAGGTGGGGGGCCAGGGCCTGACCGCCGAGGGCGCCAGCCAGGCCGCCGGCCACCAGC
>NZ_JAYGHZ010000082.1:0-5363 GCF_034931285.1 Synechococcus sp. BA-120 BA3 | reverse complement strand
CCCGTGGGCCGGGGCGTCGCTCGCGATCAGCGGAGCGGCGGGCGCGGTGGGCACCCCGCCCTGGCCGTCGAGGGGCTGGCTCCAGGCCAGGCTCACGGGCCCCCAGAGCCAGAGCAGCAGCCGCCGGGCCAGGCGCAGCTCCCTGACCCGGCCCTGCAGCAGAAGCAACGGCAGCAGGTCGACCGGCGGCGGATCCAGCAGGCGCAGGCAGAGGCGGAGTTCGGCATCGATCTGCTGCAGGCCGCTCTGCAGCAGCCACTGGCCCAGCCCCATCGGCACGGAGGAGCCGGGATCGTCGCCCCGTCGCGTCGCGGCGATGGCCAGGACCCGGCCGCCGGCCAGCAGGGTGGTGACCGCCTGCCGCAGGCTGTCGGCATCGGCCTGCTCGATCAGTCCCTGGGCCGGCAGCTGCAGCAGGACATCGCTGCCATAGGGGTGGTTGGCGGGCAGCAGCAGCAGCAGCGGCGCCGGATACCAGCGCTCCAGCAGACGGCGGCTCTCGGCGTCGAGGGCCTGGGGTTCGGGCAGGCTGCCGAGGCACCAGAGGACGAGCTGGGGTGCCCCCTGCAGCGCCTCCGTGTCGACCACCCGGCAGCCACCCCAGGCGTCGGGATCAGCGCTGGTGCCGGCCCCCTCGAGCCAGCTGGTGAGGCCCGCACGCTCCAGGGGATCGGCGAACAGCAGCAGCTGGGGAAGGGGCCGTGCCGGACGTCGTCCCACGTTGCGAGAGAAAGGTTGGCCCGACCTTAACCAAGGCGTCGGGGTTTCTCCAGTGCCGCCGCTTCAGCAGGGACGGGGGTGGCCCGAAAGGTGCAGGGTGTACGACTCGATCGCAAAGCCCGTCTGCTCCTCGATCTGCTGAAGGAGATGGTCGGGAAGGAGAACGTCGAGGTCGTGGATGGCGCCGGACTGGGTGCAGGTGAGGTGGCTGTGGGGGTCGGCGCGATAGCCATAGAGACGGCCACTGGCCCGCTCGATGCATTCGATCACCCCGGCCGATTGCAGCGCCTCGAGGTTCTGATAGACGGAGGTGTGGCCGATGTGGCGGCCCTGATTGTTCAGCTTCTCGAAGATGTCGCGGGCGGAGAGATGGCTTTTCTCGTCCCAGAGCAGATCCAGCACCATGCGCCGCTGGCGGCTCAGCCGCATGCCCAGCTCACGGCACCGCTGGTAGACCTGCTCCACATGGGACGGTGCCGTGGCCACCGCATGGCGATCACCGGGTTCGCCGCGGCGGCCCGAGGCCGCGGAGGATGCGGTGGTCGTGGAGGTAGGCAAACGTTGCCGCAGAACACATTGGCTCTGTTATAGGGCAGTTGCCTGATCACCGGTATGGAATGGACCGTTGCGCCCCGCCGATGTCAGGCGATCGGCAACCGCAGCGGATCCTGCCAGCGACCGTCACCGAGGGCCTGCAGCGCCTCGGCCAGCTCCACCCGTCCGTCGTACAGCGCCCGTCCCACGATCACTCCGTCCACGCCAAGGGGCTCGAGACTCAGCAGGCTGAGCAGGTCGGTGAGGCTGCCCACACCCCCCGAGGCGATCACGGGCAGGGCGGTGGCCTGGGCCATGGCGCGCAGGGCCGCCAGATTCGGGCCCTCCAGGGTGCCATCAGTGGCGATGTCGGTGCTGATGATCGCCGCCACGCCGGTGCCGTCCAGGCTGGCGGCCAGGGCCGTGGCCTCCACCGTGCTCTGCTCGATCCAGCCGCGGGTGGCCACCTTGCCCTCGTTGGCATCGATTCCGACCACGATCCGGCCCGGGTGGCGGCCCGCCAGGTCGCGCACCAGCTGCGGGTTCTCGACGGCGACCGTGCCCAGGATCACCCGGTCCACACCCCAGCCCAGCAACTGTTCGGCCCGCTCCGCCGTTCGCACCCCTCCCCCCAGCTGCACCGGGATCTCCAGGGCCGCAGCGATGGCCTGCACGGCGCCGTCGTTGCGGGGTTCGCCGCTTCTGGCCCCGTCGAGATCGACCAGGTGCAGTCGCGTGGCCCCCTGGCGTTGCCATTCGCGGGCCTGGGCCACCGGATCGTCGCTGAAGCGGGTGACGCGGCCGTAGTCACCCTGATGCAGTCGCACGCAATGCCCGTCGAGCAGATCGATGGCGGGAATGACTTGCATGGAAAGGGAGGACAATGCCGCTGTCGGCTCCATCCTGTGCCATGACGCTGCCCGGATGATGCGGACCTGATGGCCCCCTCCCCTCCCGACCTCGCCGCCCCCGACCTCGCCAAAGACGACTGGCGCCGCCTCAGGGATGCGCTCCGCTACCAGGGCCGCGATCTCCATCACCGCTCCTACGCCGTGGATGCGCGGCGCCGGGAACTGCTCTGGGAGGAGATGGACCGCTGCCTGGCGCTGGCCGATCGCATCGAACGGCATCTCGACGCGCTCGACGGGGCCGACGGGGCCGATGGGGGCTGAGCGGACGGGCCGCCTGAGGCTGATCGCCTTGCCGGGCGCCTGCACCTTGCTGCGGTTCTTCGCCCTGCTGCTGCCCATCGGCGGCGCTGGCCCAGCCCTGGCCCAGCCCCTGACGCCCCCACCGCTGGCGCCGCCGGCACCACCGCCCCGCTCCCTGCTGGGGCCCGATGGCCCCGATCCGCGCGACAGGCCGCCACCGCTGGCCCCGCCGGGTTCGGTGATTCCGCCGATCAACCGCCCCGATCCCCGGCTGGAGGCGGCCCTGCGGGCCCGCCTGTTCGGCGGCCCGCTGGCCTCCCCCCCCGCGGCGGCCGGCGATCCCGACCAGACCGAGTGGGAGCAGGCCCGTGCCACGGCCACCCTGCCGGTCTGCGCCGACGTGGGGCCCCTGCGCTACCTGCACAACCGGGTCGACCTGGACGGCGACGGCCGCCTCGAGACCGTGGCGGTGGTGGTGGGGTCCTATGCCTGCTCCAGCGGCGGCTGCAGCCTGCTGATCTTCCGGGACAGCGACGGCAGCCTGGAACTGGTGGCGGAGAACGGCCTGTTCCAGTCGCCCCTGACGGTGATCAGCAACCGCCACCGCGGCTGGCTGGATCTCACCATGCCCGCCAGCCTCCACGGCGCCCCCGACGGCCTCAAGGAGCTGCGCTTCGATGGCCGCACCTACCGGCCGGTGCCGCTGCCGGTGGCCGAAGGGGCGAGCGGACCGCCCGGGACGGTGCTGCTGGAACTGCTGCCGCTGCCCTTCGAGCGCCTGGGCCAGCCGCTCCCCTGCGGCCCCTGATCCGGGCCGGCCGCTTGAATGGCGCTCACCGACGCGGCATGGCGATGAGGATCCTGGTGATGGGCGGCACCCGTTTCGTGGGGCGTCCCCTGGTCAACCGGCTGCTGGCGGCGGGCCATGAGCTCAGCCTGTTCACCCGCGGCCGCCAGCCGCTGCCGGCGGGGGTGGAGCATCTGCGGGGCGACCGCAGCAGCGCCGAGGGCCTCGCAGCCCTGCAGGATCGCCCCTTCGATGTGATCGTCGACAGCTCCGGCCGCACCGTGGAGGACACCCGCCAGGTGATCGCGCGCACCGGTCCCCCCTCCCACCGGCTGGTGTACGTCAGCTCGGCCGGCGTCTACGCCGACAGCGAGCTCTGGCCCCTCGACGAGGACGCCCCCACCGATCCCCAGAGCCGCCACGCCGGCAAGCTGGACACCGAAGCCTGGCTGCGTCAGGAGGGCATCCCGTTCACCAGCTTCCGGCCCACCTACATCGTCGGACCCGGCAACTACAACCCGGTGGAGAGCTGGTTCTTCGATCGCATCGTGCACGGCCGGCCGGTGCCCCTCCCCGGCGACGGCAGCACCATCACCCAGCTGGGCCACGTGAGTGATCTGGCCGCCGCCATGGCCCGCTGCATCGAGGTGGAGGCCGCCACCAACCGCATCTACAACTGCACGGGCTCCCAGGGCATCAGCTTCCGGGGCCTGGTGGCCGCCGCCGCCCGGGCCTGCGGCACCGACCCGGAGGCGGTGGCGATCCGCAGCTTCGATCCGGCCGGCCTCGACAAGAAGGCCCGCAAGGCTTTTCCCCTGCGCCTGGCCCACTTCCTCACCGACACCCACCGGGTGCGGCGCGAGCTGGCCTGGGAGCCCGCCTTCGACCTGGAGGCCACCCTGGCCGACAGCTACACCAACGACTACGCCCTGCGGATGCCGACCACGCCCGATTTCAGCGGCGACGAGGCCTTGCTGGGCTGAAATGGTGACATGCGACGACGTCTGCCCCTCGGGATGCGTCAGGAGATCCGCCACTGGTGGCGTCTCTGCAACGATCGCCGCAACGGGATCAGGTTTGAGCGCTCCATGGGCGACCTGGGCGTGGACGCCGCGGCCGTGGACGACCTGGTGAGGCACCCAACCATTGGCCTCATCCAGCCGATCATGCCCGGTGACTTCTTCGAGAACAAACGGGCCAACATCCGCCGCGGCGCCACCCTGCTGGATCGCGGCCTGATCGGTGCCGGCAGGGCCTGGTCCTTCTGGCACCGGGTCGGCCGTCCCGATGCCGCCAATGGATTTCAGCCGGGACGCAACATCGTCGGGGGAAAGCTTGTTGCCCTCAACGGCGGCGGGCTCTGCCAGCTGGCTTCAATGGTGTACCACCTGGCCCTGCTGGGTGGCTTGACCGTGCTGGAACGCCATCCCCACAGCCTGGACATCTACGAGGAGGATCAGCGCTTCACACCCCTGGGTGCCGACGCCACGGTGGTGTGGGGATTCAAGGACCTGCGACTCCACAATCCCCACCCCTTTCCTGTCGGCTTCGGCTTCCGGGTGGAGCCGAACAGATTGATCGGTGAACTCCGTTCCGGCGCCGACCTGAAGGCCTGCGACATTGAATTTGAACGTGTGAACCTCGAAAGCCCCTGGGTTCGGGTCAACACGATGGTCAACCGGCGTCTTCTGGTCTCGACGCTGTACGAACAGCGGCAGGGCCTGCAGGTCAGCCCCTCGGGGCGGACCGCAGATACCCCAGGGCCGAGCTGAGCGCCAGCAGCAGCGACGGCCAGAACAGCCACCAGCCGGCCGCCTGCAGGGCGGCCACCAGCCCTGGCCCCAGGCCCAGGCCCCAGGCGGGCGGCCAGAGCAGCAGCAGCAGGGAGAGGAACTGCAGGATCGTCTTGGCCTTGCCCCCCAGCGAGGCGGGGCCGCCGCTGCCCTGGCCGGCCCGCCAGCCGGAGATCAGCAGCTCCCGGGCCAGCAGCAGCCACACCGCCCACAACGGCAGGCCGCCCGTATGGGCCAGCCAGAGCAGTGGGGCGCTGATCAGGATCTTGTCGGTGAGGGGATCGAGCCGCGCCCCCCACACCGACCCGCCGCCGGCCCGGCGGGCCAGGGCACCGTCGGCCCAGTCGCTGAGGCCGCCCAGCAGCAGCAGCCCCCAGG
>NZ_JAYGHZ010000081.1:0-5446 GCF_034931285.1 Synechococcus sp. BA-120 BA3 | reverse complement strand
GGCACCGATCCGAGGGCCGGGGGCTCGGGGGCAGAGCCCGGGGCCCGGCGCAGCAGGGCGCCCACCATGTAGCCCGAGGCCGGGTGCACCATCGAGGCCGCCCCGCCGAAGCCCAGCACCGGCTGCTGCAGGTCCGGCAGGGGCAGGTTCATCGGAAACAGGCAGAACTCCTCGTGCTCCACCTCCAGCACCCGCACGCCGCGGTGGGCCAGGCGCCGGTGGAGGCGTTGCTGGAGCACCGCGAAGGGCACCGGGGGGGCCAGGGCCAGCGACGTCTCCTCGACGAAGAAGCGGCCGCCGCCCAGGTCCATCGCATAGAGAAAGGTGGGGGGCTCGGCCCGCTCCGCCTCGCGGAGGTGGTCGGCGCGGTAGTCCATCAGCACGAACTGATCGGGCTGCACCGGCGGCGCCGAGAAGCGGCCGATGATCCCGTAGGCCGACTGGCCGGCCACCGGGCCCCGGTCGGGCCGCGTTACCAGCAGCGGCTGGTGGCCGGTGGCGTCCACCACCAGCCGCCCCTGCAGCCGGCGCCCATCGGCCAGCTCCACCGCACTTAGCGCTCCGGAGGCATCACAGCCGCTGGCCAGCCCCTGGAGCAGCTCCACCCCGCCGCGACCGCAAGCCTCCAGCCAGTGCCCCTGGAGGGCCGCGCGGTCGAACAGGCCGTAATCGCGGCCGTGGGCGGTGGGGCGGTTGGCCGCCGCCGCCGGGTCCGGATCACCGGGGCCGAAGTAGCTGACCGTGTGGCTCCAACGGTGCTCCAGCAGATGGCCCAGGCCCAGGGCATCCACCTCGTCGCCCCAGATGCCGTAGGTGTTGGGCCAGGGGGCACGCGGATCGTCGGGCGCCAGCAGCGCCACGGCGAGCCCTTCGCCCGCCAGGGCCGCCGCGATGCAGAGGGCGGCGGGGCCGCCGCCGAGCACCAGCACGTCCCTCGCCATCTCGCCGGTACGGTGATGGCTCATCCTGCACCACGGCCATGCGCGGCGTCGCCCGCCGGCGGCTGGCAACGCTGGCCTGCCTGGGCCTGCTCCTGATCCTGGCCCTGCTGGCAGGTTCGGGTTCCGCCGTGCCGAGAGCGGCAGGGGCAGGGGGGCCAGTGCCGCCCCCGCTGGCGACGCCCTCCGGGGTGACGATCCGGGTCGCCATGGCGGTGGACAACGTCTACCGCTTCTCCTCGCGGGAGAAGACCTTCAGCGTCGAGGGGACGCTGCGGCTGTCGGCACCGGCGGCGGTGATGGGGCGCTGGCTGGCGGCCGGCGTCGATCCCCTCACCCTGGTGCGTTTCCAGAACCTGGTGGAGCCCTGGGACTCCCTGCTGGAGGCCAGCAGCGGTCCGCTGCGGCTGGGGGCGGATCTGGGCCGCGACTACCGCTTCAACGGCAACTTCTACTCCGATGAGATCGACTACCGGGGATACCCCTTCGGCACCCTGCCCCTGCAGATCCGCTTGGTGGCCGACCCCAGCTTCCCGGCGGCGATCGCCGATCCACCCAGGATCCGGCTGGAGGCCGACAGCGCCGCCTCCGGCGTCAGCCGCCGCAATAACATGAACGGCTACCGGCTGCGCAGCTGGCGCCTGTTCCCCAGCCGCGGCGGCGTGGAGATGGAGCTGCTCTACGACCCGATCGGCTGGGCGGCGCTGGTCAAGTGGCTGCTGCCCCTGACGATCACGATGGTGGTGATGCTGCTCACCCCCAACCTGCGGGCCGGCTTCAGCTCCGAGCGGCTGGCGATCCCGCCGGTGATCCTGCTGACGCTCGTGTTCATGCAGCAGGCCTACCGCGATTCGCTGCCTTCCCTGCCCTACCTCACCGTGCTGGATGGGCTCTACGCCTTCTCCTACCTGGTGACCCTGGTGTTCTTCTGCGAGTTCATCTGGTGCGCCAACCGGCTGGATCGGCTCGCCAGCGAGGCCAACGGGATGGGCCGCCCAGGGCTCGAACGCCGGATCGAACGGCTGGAGCTGGGCCTGCAGCTGGCCAGCCTGGCCGGCTACGGGGTGCTGCTGCTCTGGGCCCTGGGCCAGCGCTGAGCCCGCCGTGGGGCTCAGTCGCCGCTGGGCTCAGTCGTCGGTGGGCGTCTCCTCGGCCGCAGCATCCGAAGTGGCTTCAGGAGCCGTGTCCGGGCCGGCTTCGCTGGCCACCGCAGTGGCCTCCCCCGCATCGGGCAGCTCCTCCTCCTCGGCGGCCGGCGGCACCAGCACCACCTCGGTGAGGCGATCGCCGGCATCCAGCTTCTGCAGCCGCACGCCGGTGGCCGCCCGGGACTGCTGGGGAATGGCGTCGGCCTTCATGCGCACGATCACCCCCCGCTCGCTCACCAGCAGCAGCTCCTCGCCGGCCCCGAGCACCTTGAGGCCCACCAGCACGTCGCCGTCGCGGCGGAACTTGATCGCCCGCAGACCCATGCCGGCGCGGCGCTGCAGCCGGAACTGATCCACCGGCACCCGCTTGCCCAGGCCGCTGGCGCTGGCCACCAGCACCCAGGGGCCCTCACTGGGGGCGACCTCATCACCCTCCTCCTCGTCGGCGCCGGTCTCGGCGGTGCTGGCGACCCGGTCGGCCAGTTCAGCCGTGAGCACATCCATGCTCACCAGTTCATCGCCGGGGCGCAAGTTCATGGCCCGCACGCCGCGGGCGGTGCGGCCCAGGGGACGCAGCTCCTCGTCGCTGAGGCGGAAGTGGATCGTCATCCCCTTGAGGGAGCCGATCAGCACGCTGTCGCCGGGCAGGGCCAGCCGCACCCAGCGCAGGGCGTCACCGTCCTCGAGGGAGATGGCGATCAGGCCATTGGAGCGGATGTTGCTGAAGGCCGAGAGGCGGGTGCGCTTGATGTAGCCGCCGCTGGTAAGCATCACCAGCTGGACGTCGTCGTCGAAGGCGCTCACGGCCAGCAGGGAGGTGATCGCCTCCTCGCGGGGAATCGGCAGCAGCTGCACGATCGGCGTGCCCTTGGCGGAACGGCTGCAGATCGGCACCCGGTAGGCGGGAATCGAATACACCACCCCCCGGTCGCTGAACAGCAGCAGGGCGTCGTGGTCGTTGCAGCTGATGAACAGCTTCACCGCCTCCTCGCCCTGGCTACGGGTGCCGGCCTTGCCGCGGGTGCCGCGGCTGGTGGCCTCGAACTCGCTCACGGGCATCCGCTTGAGGTAGCCGTTCTCGGTGAGCAGCACCACCGAGCGCTCGTTGGCGATCAGGTCGATGTCCTCGAGGCCACCTTCGAGATCGAGGATCTCGGTGCGGCGGGGGGAGTCGTAACGGGTGCGGAGCACCTGGAGCTCCTCCTGGATCAGCCCCAGCACCCGCTCCCGGCGGCCGAGGATGTCCTTGTAATCGGCGATCTTGGCGACGAGGTCGTCGTGCTCGAGACGGATCTTGTCGGCCTCCAGGGCCGTGAGGCGCCGCAGCTGCATCTGCAGGATGGCGTCGGCCTGGATCTCGCTGAGGCCATGGCGCTCCTGCAGCTGGGCCCGGGCAGTGGCGGTGTCGGGGGCGGCCCGGATCAGGGCGATGATCGGGTCGAGCTGGTCGAGGGCGAGCAGCAGGCCCTGCAGGATGTGGTCGCGTTCCTCCGCCTTGCGCAGGAAGTAGCGGGTGCGCCGCTCGATCGTCTCGATGCGGAAGTCGAGGAACACCCGCAGCATCCGGCCGAGGGTGAGCAGCACCGGTTCGCCCTTCACCAGGGCCAGCATGTAGGCGCTGAAGTTGTTCTGCAGCGGCGTCAGCTTGAACAGGTTGTTGAGCACCACCTGGGGGTAGGCGTCGCGGCGCAGCTCGATCACGATGCGCATGCCGTCGCGATCGCTTTCGTCGCGGATGTCGGCGATGCCCTCGAGCTTCTTGTCGTTGACCAGCTCGGCGATGCGCTCAATCAGGGAGGCCTTGTTGGTCTGGTAGGGGAGTTCGGTGATGATCACCGCGTCCCGGTCGGGGCGGCCCTTGGCTTCCACCGTTTCGATCGAGGCCACGCCGCGCATGGTGATCGAACCGCGGCCGGTGGTGTAGGTCTCGCGGATGCCGCGGCGGCCGAGGATCTGGCCGCCGGTGGGGAAATCGGGACCCGGAATGATCGCCATCAGGGCCCGGTCCTCGATCTCCGGATCGTCGATCAGGGCCAGCAGCCCGTCGATCAGTTCGGTGAGGTTGTGGGGGGGGATGTTGGTCGCCATCCCCACGGCGATGCCGGAGGAGCCATTGAGCAGCAGATGCGGCACCCGGGCCGGCATCACGGTGGGTTCCTGCTGGGAGCCGTCGAAGTTGTCGATGTAATCGACGGTCTCGGCTTCGATGTCCTCGAGGAGGCTGTCGGTGGTCAGGGCCTGCAGGCGCGATTCCGTGTACCGCATGGCGGCCGGCGGATCGTTGTCGACCGAGCCGAAGTTACCGTGCCCGTCGATCAGGGGCATCCGCATCGAGAAGTCCTGGGCCATGCGCACCAGGGCGTCGTACACGGCCGTGTCGCCGTGGGGGTGGTACTTGCCGAGCACCTCGCCCACCACACGGGCACATTTCCGGTAGGGCCGATCGCTCGTGAGGCCGAGCTCGTACATCGCGTACAGGATGCGCCGGTGCACCGGCTTGAGGCCGTCGCGGGCATCGGGCAGGGCCCGGCCCACGATCACGCTCATCGCATACTCCAGGTAGGAGCGCGACATCTCATTGCGCAGGTCGGTCTGGATGATCCGTCCGTCGGAGTCGCCGGGGGTGGATTCACCGGGTCCGGTTGGATCCGCCATGCAAGACCGTATGGGGCACAACCCACTCTATCGATGACCCTGCCGGCCCGGAGTGAATCGGCCCTGCGCCAGCGCCAGCGCAGGGGTGTGCTGCGGGTGAGGGCCGCCGTCGACTTCCGCCGGCTGGTGGCCGAGGCGGGGCTGGCGGAGGCCTACGCGGCCACCGACGTGGTGGTGGCCGCCAATGCGGAATTCACCGACCAGGGCAGCCTGCACCTCAACATCGGCCCCAGCGATCCGCCGATCCGCTTCCGGGACGCCCAGCTGGAGGCCCTCGGCGCCCAGAGCGGCGGCGGCGGCGGCGATCTGGTGCTGCCCATCGGCGGCGGTCTCGGGGAAGCCCAGCGGCAGGGGGGCGCCCACCTGCTCGACCGGCTGCTGCGGGGCGGCACCGTGACCCTCGCCGCCACCGGGGAGATCACCGCCCTGCACCCCCGCCGGGACCTGCAGGCCCAGCTGGATCTGGAGCGGATCGGTTCCGGCCGGCTGCTGCTGCACCGGGGGATCACCGAGAACGGCCTGGTGGCCGTGAGCAGCGCCGAAGGGGTTCTGCGCAGCCCCTGGGGCCCCGTGCTGGGACCGTTCGGCAATGCCCTGCACAGCTGCGGCGGCGCCGGCAGCATCGGCCTGACCATGCCGGGGCTGGCGCTGCTGGGGCCGGGCTCACCGGTGCTGGTGGCGGGGGCCATCGGCTGGGTGGTGGGC
>NZ_JAYGHZ010000080.1:0-5576 GCF_034931285.1 Synechococcus sp. BA-120 BA3 | reverse complement strand
GCAGCCAATCGGTTCCGGCAGCGGCCGCTGCGGGGGTGGCGGCCGGGGTGGGATCCGGCGGGGTGATGGCGGGCGCGGGTTGGTCGCTCATGGCAGGCGTGGAGGCTAGGCGGCGGGGGGCTCGGGGGAAGGGGCGGGCGGCAGGCGCCGCTCCAGCTCCTCCCGCAGGGTCGTGGCGTCAAACAGAACCGGCAGCAGGTGGATGCTCTTCTGCTCCCGGAAATAGAACAGCACCGGCAGGGCCGGCCACCAGACCCGCCAGCCGATCCAGGCGTCGTAGGGGAAGCGACGGATCACGGTGTCGCCGCGGGACACCAGCAGGGCGTCGGCCGCGAAGCGCAACCGCAGCAGGGCCGTCTGCAGCAGCAGGAACAACCCCATCAGCCCCATCGCCAGGGCCGCCCAGGGCGCCGGGCTCCACAGCGGCCGCAGGTCCAGGACGGCGCCCGCCAGCGCCAGCAGCCCGAGCGGCACCCAGGCCCGCGGCCGGAGGACCACCGCGTCCGCGTCGATGGCGTCCTCGGGGGCAGCGCTGGCCGGAGGGGGGGAGGGGGCGGAGGTCATTGGCCGAAGAGCAACTGGGTGAGCAGCACGTCCACCAGAGCGACGCTGACGAGAATCATGACCACCGCGCCGGTGGTGCTGGCGCCCACCTCCTTGGGCCCCCCCCGGGTGGTGAGCCCCCAGCCGCAGGCGATGACGGCGATCATCAGGCCGAACACCACGGCCTTGAGCAGCATCGAGGGCAGGTCGTCGGGTTTCATCCAGATCCGCACCGAGTTCCAGAAGACGGACGGAGGAATGCTGTAGAGGAGGGTGCTGCTCACCTGGCCCGACCAGATCGCCATCCAGAAGAACAGCAGGCACTGCACCGGCGCCATCACCACCATCGCCATCACCCGCGGCACCACCAGGTACTCCACCGGGTCGGTGCGCAGCATTGTGATGGCGTCGATCTGCTCGGTCACCTTCATGGTGCCCAGCTGGGCGGCGTACGCGGTGGCCACCTTGCCGGTGAGCAGGGTGGCGGTGAGCAGGGGGGCGATCTCCCGGGAGAGGCCCAGGGCGAGCAGCCCCCCCACGGCGGCGCTGGCCCCCTGCTTCGAGAGTTCGGCCGCCACCTGGATGTTGAACACCGTGCCGGCCGCCAGGGCCGTGATCAGCACGATCAGGAAGCTGCCAGGTCCGGCCTCCAGCAGTTCCTGGACCAGGTCGACCATGCCGATCCGGCCGCGGGCGATGGCGCTCACCGCCTGACCGCCGATCATCAGGCTGGCCCCCAGCCGCTGCAGCCAGCGCGGCGCCTTCATGGCGCCGACGCCGTCAGGGTCTCCGGCTGGGGGCCCCGCTCCGGCCAGCGCCGCATCACCACCAGGCCCAGCACCACCAGGAGCGCCGGGATCAGGCCCATGCACATCCGGATCGCCAGCAGGGCGCTGTCCGGCTGCACGATGCCCCGGGCCGCCTGGTAGCCGCTGAGGCTCATGAGGTTGCCGAAGAAGAACAGGGCCAGGCTGATGCAGATCTTCTGGGTGAACACCATCCAGGCGCTGTAGAGGCCGGCGGGCTTCTCCGGATCGGCATCGATGGCATCCGGCAGCAGGGCCCAGGGGATCAGGTAGGCGGTGGAGGCCCCCAGACCGACGACCAGGATCGTCACCACCAGGGCGGAGAGACGCACCAGGTTGGCGGCCGAGGCTGTGGGGCCGATGGCGGCATCGAGCGGCACCAGCAGCATCGCCATCACACAGGCGGCGATCCAGAGGGCGGTGCCCCAGTGCAGAGACGCCAGGCGACCGCGGCGGCGGGCGATGGCGGTCCAGAGCTGGAGCCCCAGCAGGGTGCTGATCTGGAAGGGCAGCAGGATCCAGTTGCTCCAGCCTTCCGGCAGCCGCATCACCACCGGCAGGAAGATCAGGGCCGCCGTCTGCATGATCTGCAGGGCGCACCAGAGCAGCAGGTAGAGCCCGAGCACCATCTGGAAGCGTCCATTGCTGCCGACCCGGGCCAGGAGCCGCCGGGTGGTGCCCCGCTGGCTGGTGGGCCGCTGGCAGTGCCGCGCCGCCGGGGCGATGCCCCAGCCGCAGAGCAGGGTGGAGCAGGTGATCAGGACCCCCGAGAAGATCCCCACCTGCAGGTAGCTGTCGGGGTTCTGGTGATCCTTGAGCAGCAGGCCCCCCAGCACGATCCCCACCAGGCCGGCGATGATCGAGCCGGTGAAACGGGCGCTGTTCAGACGGGTGCGCAGGTTGACGCTGGTGGTCAGCTCCGCCGCCAGGGCGGAGTAGGGAAGGTTGACGCAGGTGTAGAGGGTGTTCGCCACCATCGAGATGGCCACGAACACGGCGAACCGGACCCAGGGCCCCCCGGGCGGCAGCCACCACATCAGGGCCATGGCGAAGCCGAGCGGGACGGCGCTGCCCAGGATCCAGGGCAGCCGCGGACCCCAGGAGGAGCGGGTCTTGTCGCTCAACCAGCCGACGATGGGGTCGTTGATGGCATCCCAGAGCCGGGCCGTCATCAGCACCAGCCCGGCCATCCAGGCCGGCAGACCCGCCGCCGAGGTGTAGAAGATGAAGAGGTAGAAGCCGATCAGGGAGGCCGCCATGCCGGTGCCGGCGTCCCCCATCCCGTAGGCCAGCAGCACCCTGCGGCGCTCACCGGCCGGAAGGTCCGCCGTATCCACCACACCATCCCCCACACCATCCCCCACACCATCCGCCACACCCGACGGCAGGTCCGGCGCTGCCGGTGGCGGGGAGGACGGTGTGGGGGTGGTCAAACCTGGAAGCGCTTCGGTGGTGGTCGTCCGGTGGAGGTCGGCCGGTGCAGGTCATAATGCTGCAGCCGGTTCCAGGGAACCAGTTCCAGGGAACCAGCCGCCAGTACTCGTGTACTGCTGCGGGCGTAGTTTAGTGGTAAAACCTCAGCCTTCCAAGCTGATGATGCGGGTTCGATTCCCGCCGCCCGCTTGCTCCTCCGCCGGAGCCGCCGCCTCGGAGTCAGCCTGAGTGCCTGCCTGAGGTTCCGTGTCCTCCAGCAGCGGTGTCGCCACCAGGAGCATCAGGCTGCGGCTCTCCAGGGGCGCCGTCGGCAGCAGCCAGGGATCGGCTTTCGCCGGCAGGTCGTGGTCGCCGGGAACGGCCGTGTCGATGACCCGCCGCCAGCCGGCGGCCTGGGCCGGCAGCTGGAACTGCATCGGCTGGTAGTAAGCGTTCATGCCGCACCAGAGCAGGGGGCCCAGGCTGGCGTCATGCAGGCTCCAGGCCAGGCAGTGGGACCAGCTGGCCCAGTCGGGCTTGCCCAGCTCCAGGCCGTGCCACTCCCGCCAGAGGGGCAGGCTGCCGGCGCCGCGGGCCGGGCCGGCGGGGCCCGCGGCCATGGGCAACTCCTGGTTGAGCAGGGGGGCGAGCCGCTGGCGCAGCTGGATCAGCCGCCGCAGGAAGCGGCGCAGGGCCATGTCACCGGCGTCCGGCTGCCAGTGCATCCACCCCAGGGGGTTGTTCTGGCACCAGGTGTTGTTGTTGCCCCCCTGGCTGCGCCGCACCTCATCGCCCATCAGCAGCATCGGCACGCCGGGGGCCAGCAGCAGGGAGGCCAGCAGGTTGCGCAGCTGCCGGTCCCGCAGGCCATTGACGCCGGCGTCGGTGCAGGGACCCTCCACGCCATGGTTCCAGCTGTTGTTGTGGTTGTCGCCGTCGCGGTCGTTCTCGCCGTTGGCCAGATTGTGCTTGCGATCGAAGCTGACCAGATCCGCCAGGGTGAAGCCGTCGTGGGCGGTGAGGAAGTTGATCGTGCGGCCCACCGGAGAGGGCTGGCCGTTGAACAGATCCGGGTTGCCTGACAGGCGCTGACTCAGGCTCCAGGTGGTGCGGTCGTCCCCCTTCCAGAAGCGGCGCACGTCGTCGCGGAAGCGGCCGTTCCAGCTGGCCACCCGCCGGGCCGGGAAGTCGGCGAGCCGGTAAAGGCCGCCGCAGTCCCAGGGTTCGCTCACCACCTTCAGATCGCTGAGATCGGGATCCGCCTCCATCTCCTCGAACAACGGGGGCGCATCGAGGGGGGCCAGGCCCTCGCCCCGGGTCAGGGCGATGCCGAGGTCGAAGCGGAAGCCGTCGATGCCCAGCTCCGTGCTCCAGCAGCGCAGGGACTCCAGGATCAGGCGCCGGACCAGGGGGCGGTTGGCGGCGATCGTGTTGCCGCAGCCGCTGACGTCGAGGTAGTCGCCCCTGGCCGTCTGGTGGTAGTAGAGGGCGTCGCCGAACCCCCGCCAGCTCAGGGTGGGGCCCTCCTGGTTGCCTTCGCTGGTGTGGTTGTAGACCACATCAAGAATCACCTCCAGGCCGGCCTGGTGGCAGGCGGTCACCAGCTGGCGCACCTCGTGGCGGCCCTGCAGCGGGTCGCGCTCGGCCAGATAGGCCGGATGGGGGGCCATCCAGCTCACGGGGCTGTAGCCCCAGTGGTTGAACCGCCCGGCGGGGGCGTCCTGGGGATCGAAGGCCATCACCGGCAGCAGTTCGATCGCCGTCACCCCCATCGACTGGAGGTAGGGCAGGGTGTCGATCAGTCCCAGCAGGGTTCCCTGGCGTTCCGCCGGCACCGGGCAGCCGGCGCCACGGGTGAAACCGCCCACGTGCAGCTCGTAGATGACGCTCTTCTGCCAGGGATGGCGGGGGCGGGGGGCGGCGTCGAAGTCGAACCGGTCCCGCTCGGTGACCACCCCCTTGAGGCAGGCGGAGGCGTTGGGGACGGCGCCAACGGCGGCGCCCCGCTGGTAGACGTCCCAGCCGGTGATCGCCCTGGCGCAGGGATCGAGCAGCACCTTGGAGGGGTTGAAGCCATGGCTGCCGGGCTGGATCGGGCCAAACACCCGGTAGCCGTAGCAGCAGCCGATCCCGAGGCCTTCCACCTCCACATGCCAGTGCTCACCGGAGCGGTGGGCGGGGTCGAGCTCGATCACCTCCAGGGGCTCCCGGGCGGCCCCGTCCGCGAAGATCAGCAGCTCGATGCGGGTGGCCAGCGGGGCCACCACGGAGAAATTGACGCCCCTGCGGGTGACGGAGGCCCCCAGTGGCCAGGGATGTCCGATCCGGGTCGCCGACAAATCACTGGCCAGGATTGCGCCAAGGCTACGCCGGGCCTCCGGAAGCTGCCGCCGGGGGTTCAATGGGGCGATGAACGCTTCCCCCTCCGCCCTGCTGCCGTCCGAGGAGGGCCGCCCGCCCCTGCTGGTCCGGCAGGGGCTGTGGCTGTTCGCCCCCAGCCGCGAGATCCAGGGGGGCAGCGCCTGGCTGCTTGAGGCCGCCGGCGCCGACCTGCTGATCGACTGCCCCGCCTACACCCGGGCCAACCTGCGCTTCCTGGCCGGGCGCCCCCGCCACCGGCCGGCGGAGAACGGGGCGCCCCGGGGCTGGATCCTGCTCACCGGCCGCGGCGGCCATGGCCGCTGCCGCCGCCTGCAGCAGGCCCTGGGATGGCCGGTTCTCGTCCAGGAACAGGAGGCCTACCTCCTGCCTGGTGTGGATCCCCTGCACACCTTCGCCGCGGAGCACCGGCTGGCGCCCGACGTGCGTCTGCTC
>NZ_JAYGHZ010000079.1:0-5743 GCF_034931285.1 Synechococcus sp. BA-120 BA3 | reverse complement strand
GCCACGGTGGCCGCCGCCCCCCGGCCCGCCAGCACGGCCACGGCAAGCCCCGGCAAGCCCGACTGGCGCAACTACGGCCCCCTGCAGGTGGACTGGGCCAACTGGCAGCCCATGGGCGGCAGCATGGTGGCCCCCACCCTCAATTCCCAGGGGGAATCCCTCTACCTGGCGGTCAACTGCAGCGCCCGCAAGCTCAATGCCACCAGCCAGGCCGGGCAGTGGAAGAGCTGGGACGACCCCCAGGCCGATTTCGAGCAGCAGCTGGTCTCCGACCTCTGCAAGGCCCGCGGCAGCTGAGGCCCACGGGGGCCGTTCAGGCCGACCAACGCAGGGGCCAGGGATCCCGCAGGTAGCTGCGTCCCACCGGGCGCAGGTAGAGGCGCTGGGCTCCGTCGTCGCTCTCACTGATCAGCTCCTCCTGCACCAGCCGCCGGGCCAGCCAGGCCCAGGAGGGTTCCGCCTCCCCGTGGGCACCGGCCAGGTCCTCGGCCAGGCTGCGCAGGTCGCGGCCGCTGCGGTCCTCCAGGGCGGAGAGCAGCACGGCCGCCTGCGGAGCCCAGTCATCGCGGCACGGCGACGAAAGGCAGTTGTCGCAGCGGCCGCAAGGCGGGGAGATCTCCCCCACGGCCAGGAGCAGGGCCTGCTCCCGGCAGCCCTCCCCTTCGGCCACCGCCTCGATGCGCCGCAGCTGCTGCTGGGCCAGTTCGAGCCGGTGGCGCTCCAGCAGCCGCTGGTCGGGGGGCAACTGCTGGCCGGCGGAGCGCATGGCCCAGCCCAGGCTGGTGCGGTCGGCCGGATCGAAGAGCACCAGGCAACGGGCGGGCAGTCCGTCGCGGCCGGCCCGTCCGGATTCCTGCAGGTAGCCCTCGGCGCTGGCGGGCAGGTCGAGGTGCAGCACCAGCCCGACGTCGGGCCGGTCGACCCCCATGCCGAAGGCAACCGTGGCCACCAGCACCGGCGTTGGATGTTCCTGGAAATGGCGCAGGGCCAGCTGGCGGCTCTCCGGGTCCATGCCGGCGTGGTAGGCGATCGCCTCCACCCCAGCCGCCATCAGGCGCGCGGCCCACTGCTCCACCGAGCGACGGGTGCGGGCATAGATGAGCACCGCCCCACGGGCCTCGCCGATCGCCGCGACCACCTCCGCCAGGGGATCGGCCGGGCGCCGCCGCATCGTGTAGGCGAGGTTGCCGCGGCGGGCCGATCGCACCTGCACCAGGGGGCGCCGCAGCTGCAGCAGGCGGATGATGTCGGCCCGCACCTGGGGGGCGGCGGTGGCGCTGAGGGCCACCAGCGGCACCCCCGGACACAGGGCCCGCAGCTGGCCCAGGCGCCGGTAATCGGGGCGGAAATCATGGCCCCAGGCGCTGATGCAGTGGGCCTCATCCACCGCCAGGGCCACCAGCCGGCCGGTCTCGAGGGCCTCCTCGAGCAGCTGGCGGGTGGCCTCCGCCCGGGCCCGTTCGGGGGCCAGGTACAGCAGGCGCAGCCGGTTGGCCGCCAGGCGCTGCTGCAGCTGGCGCCGCTGACCCGGGTCCAGGCCCCGGTGCAGACAGGCCGCCGGGATGCCGCGGGCCTGCAGCTGGCTCACCTGGTCCTGCATCAGGGCCACCAGCGGGGAGATCACCACCACAAGGCCGTCCCGCACCAGGGCGGGAAGCTGGAAGCAGAGCGACTTGCCCGCGCCGGTGGGCAGCACCGCCAAGCAGTCACGGCCGGCAAGCAGGGCCTCCACCACCGGGCGCTGACCGGGCCGGAAGCTCTCCCAGCCGAAATGGCGCCGCAGGCTTTCGGTGAGGGGATCGGCCCCCAAGCTCACTCCACCGCTGGTACCGCCAGACCCTAGCTCCCACCAGATCTAGGGGGTGCCCCTTCAGTTCAGCGGGGGTGGCTCCAGTTGGTCGGGGGACTCCTCCACCAGCTGCAGGCGCACCCGCTTGCCCCCGGCCAGTTCCCCCAGGGACACCCGCATCGTGGTGCCGCTCAGGCTCTGCAGCACGGTGAGCAGCTCCCGCAGATGGGGCGTGCTGCTGCCGCTTTCCACCCAGAGACGCTCCTGCAGGCCTCCCAGCCGGCGCCAGCTGGTGTGGAGCTTGAGCACGGCGCTCTCCAGGGCCTGGGCCTGGCCGACGGCATCGGCCAGGAGACCGAGGGCATCGAGCCGCTGGGCCTCCTGCAGGGCCTTCTCCAGATCGAGGTTCCCCTGCTGGAAGGCCCGCACCGCCAGGCCGGCCTCGGCCGCCTTGCTGAGCCAGCGGGCCGTGAGGGTCACGTCCTTGACCCGCTCCAGTTCCGGTTCGTCCCGCAGCACGCGACGCAGGTCGTCCTGCTGCTCCTCGGGCAGCTTGGCCAGTTCCCGCACCAGGGGCGCCACGGCCCGGGGGGGCAGGAGGTTGTCGGCGGTGCGCTGGCGGATCTCCTCCGGCAGCAGGGGGCTGGTGGCGGCGGTGAACTCATCGTTGAGCCGTCGCACCTGTTTGCGGGTGATCTGCTGGCCCTCGTTGGCCGCCTCGCTGATCATCAGCTGGACCTCCGGATCCGCCTGGGCCGTCTCCAGGAAGGCCCGTTTGGAGAAGTTGTTGACGCTGGCCTCCTCCAGCAGGCCCTCGCCCACCAGGCCGTCGGCCGACTCCGCCAGCTGAATCAGGGTGTAGGCCCGGGTCTTGCTGATCTCCCGCTCCCGCAGCCACTGCAGGAAGCCGGTGCCGCGCCCCTCGCCGCCCCGCCGCTCCCGGTCGCGCACCGAACGCAGGATCCGGCCCCGCCAGATTTCGGTCTGCAGATCGAAACGGTCGCAGACGGCCCAGGCCTCCTCCAGCCGGGCCAGGAACTCCATCGTGCTGAGGGTGTCGCTCTCCGGATCGGGCAAATCCAGGCGCAGCTGGGGGGCCTCGGGCAGGGCCATGGACGGGACCATCGGCGGGGCCGGCGGTGGGTGCGGGGATGCTGCCACGGGGCCGGCAACGAACCGTGACATCGCCCGGGCACAGGCCCCTGATCGCCGGTAGGGTCGCTGCGCAGACCACCCGATCTTCCAGCCCAGCGATGGCCATCTCCCGCGGCGACAAAGTACGGATCAAGCGTCCCGAGTCCTACTGGTACAACGAAGTGGGCACCGTGGCGTCCGTGGATACCTCCGGCATCCGCTACCCGGTCGTGGTTCGCTTCGAGAAGGTGAACTACAACGGCTACAGCGGTTCCGACGGCGGTATCAACACCAACAACTTCGCCGAGAGCGAGCTCGTCAAGGCCTGAGCGTCGCCCCTGGCCCTCCACGCCCAGCCCTACGATCCCGGGCATGCCCGAGCTCCCGGAGGTCGAAACCGTACGCCGGGGGCTTGAGCATCAGACCTCCGGTCTCATCATCGACCGCGTCGAGGTGCTCCGAGCCCGCGCCATCGCCAGCCCCGAAGACCCTGCCGATTTCTGCAGGGCTCTTCGGGGCCTTCGTGTGGGCCGGTGGCACCGCCGCGGCAAGTACCTCCTGGCCGATCTCGAAGCCCCGGACGGCAGCCCCGCGGGCCGCTGGGGCGTGCACCTGCGCATGACCGGCCAGTTTCTCTGGCTGGCCGAGGATCGTCCCCCCTGTCCCCACACCCGGGTGCGGGTCTGGAGCAAGGGAGGCGAGGAACTGCGCTTCGTCGACACCCGCAGCTTCGGACAGATGTGGTGGGTGCCGCCCGGTGTCGACGATGAGGTCGTGATGGGTGGCCTGCGGCGCCTGGGGCCCGAACCCTTCGGGGCGGAGTTCACCGGCGCCTACCTGCGCCAGCGGCTCAAGGGCTCACGCCGGCCGATCAAGAATGCCCTGCTCGATCAGTCGCTGGTGGCGGGGGTGGGGAACATCTACGCCGATGAGTCCCTGTTCGCCGCCGGGATCCTGCCCCAGACCCCCAGCGGCCGTCTGCCCCTGAGCCGTCTGGAGCGGCTGCGTCTGGCCCTGGTGGAGGTGCTGGAGACCAGCATCGGCGCCGGTGGCACCACCTTCAGTGATTTCAGGGACCTGCAGGGCACCAATGGCAACTACGGCGGCCAGGCCTGGGTGTATCGCCGCGGCGGGTCAACCTGTCGACGTTGCGGCACGGTGATCCTGCGCGAGAAGCTGGGGGGGCGCAGCAGTCACTGGTGCCCCCGCTGCCAGAGCTGACCAGGGGGCTCGCCCCCACCGCTCGCTTCATTCGCAAGCCACTCCCTTCGTTCCCAAGCCGTTCCCTTCGTTCCCAAGCCCGCGTGACCAGCGCCCTCGCCGTCCAGCTCAGCCAGACCATGGCGGCCATCCATGCCCGCGGCTGGTGCGACGGCACCGGCGGCAACTTCAGCTGCGTTCTCTCGCGCGACCCCCTGATCCTGCTGATGGCCCCGAGCGGCGTCGATAAAGGCACGGTCGCCCCGGAAGCCCTGATCCAGGTGGACGCCCGCGCGCAGGTGGTGGCGGGCGAAGGCCGGGCCAGTGCCGAGACCCTGCTGCATCTAGAAATCGTGGCGCGCACCGGCGCCGGCGCCGTGCTGCACACCCATTCCCATGCGGCCACCCTGCTCTCCGACTGGTGTCTGGAGGAGGGCATGGACGCGGGTGGCCTGACGCTGCAGGACCTGGAGATGCTCAAGGGACTGGCGGGCATCGACAGTCATCGCCGCCGGGTGACGCTGCCGGTGCTGGCCAACGACCAGGATCTGGCCCGGCTCAGTGCCAGCGCTGGACCACTCTTGAGCGACGCTCCCTACGGCCTGCTGATCGCCGGCCATGGCCTCTACGCCTGGGGGGGCGACATGACAGAAGCCCGGCGGCACCTGGAGATCCTGGAGTGGCTACTGGAGCAACGCTGGCGCCGGCTGTTGCTCCAGGCCATCTGCCAGCAGCAGCCCCGGGCCGGGGTGTTCCGGGCCGTGCTGCTGGACATTGAAGGAACCACCTGCCCGGTGCCCTTCGTGAGCCAGGTGCTTTTCCCCTATGCCCGTGAACGGCTGGATGGTTTTCTGCGGGCGGGAGCCCACGAGCCGGCACTCGGCCCCCTGATCGAGGCGATCGATGCGGCCATGGCCGCCAGCGACGACGGCACCAGCCACGGCGATTCAGGCAGCACCGGGGATGAAGGCACCCATCTTGAGCGTGTTCGGTTCCTTCAGCAGCTGATCGACCAGGACCGCAAGCTGCCGGCCCTGAAGGAGTTGCAGGGGCTGATCTGGGACCAGGGATATGCCAGCGGCGAACTGCTCTGCCCCCTGTTCGACGATGTGGCCCCGGCCCTGCAGGCCTGGCGGCGGGCGGGTCTGGAGCTGGCCGTCTACTCCTCAGGATCGGTGAAGGCCCAGAAGCTCCTCTACCGCCATAGCAATGCCGGTGACCTGAGTCCCCTGTTCAGCCATTGGTTCGATACGACCACGGGCGCCAAGGGTGCTGCCGCGAGCTACCGGACGATCGCCGCCGCCATGGGGCTGGAGCCCGGCGCGATTCTCTTTGTCAGTGATGCCAAAGCCGAGCTGGAGGCCGCACGGGCCGCTGGAATGGCGACACGATTCAGCCAGCGCCAGGGCAACCCCGAACTGGAACCGGGCCCCTTCGAGGCGATCACGAGCCTTGCCGAGATCAACGTCTGATCCGGCGCAGCAACGTGACATCATGCCAACAGAAAAGCCACCCTCCTCGGGTGGCTTCTCCTCATCGACCCCTTGCGGGGTCGGAAGTTTTACCTGGCATCGAGCTATTTTCGCAGGGGGCTACCCCCCAACTATCGTCGCCGCTGCT
>NZ_JAYGHZ010000078.1:0-6258 GCF_034931285.1 Synechococcus sp. BA-120 BA3 | reverse complement strand
GCCGGCGACCGCGCCGGTGAGCTCGCCCTGGCCCGCGCCAGCGGTCCCCGGGCCGTGCCCATGGCTCTCTGCCAGGCCCTGGCCGACTACTTCGGCCTGCCCCTGAACCGCGATGCCCTGGCCGATCAGGTGGACGCGATCCTGCAGCGCCAGGACCGGCTCAACCTGGTCAACATCGGCCAGATCATGGACACCCTCGGCCTGCGGGTGGTGCTCTCCCGCGTGCCCGCCAGCCGCCTGGCCCGGGTGCCCGCCCCGGCCCTGCTGTACCAGAACGGTCACTTCGGCCTGCTCGACGGCGTCGAGCCCGATGGCCGCGCCCGCCTGCTGGAGGCCGAGCTCGGGGCCCTGCTGGTGCCCGCCGAGGAGCTCATCACCCACGACGGCGGCCTGGTGGAGCTGCTGCTGTTCGACCGCAAACCCGATGCCAAGCAGCAACGTTTCACCTGGAGCTGGTACTTTCCCTTCCTGCGTCAGCACCGCCGCGCGCTGATCGAGGTGCTGGTGGCCTCGGTGGTGATCAACGCCCTGCGGCTGGTCTTCCCCCTCGGCCTGCTGGTGCTGATCCAGAGCGTGGTGGCCAGCCGCAACCTCGGCGCCCTGGTGAGCATCGCCAGCGTGATGCTGCTGGCCACCCTGGTGGAGAGCATCTTCAAGACCCTGCGCAGCTTCCTGTTCACCGATCTGGCCAACCGCGTCGACCAGGACGCCAAGGCCACGATCCTCGACCAGATGGTGCGCCTGCCCCAGGGCTTCTTCGATGCCCGCCCCGTGGGCCAGATCACCTTCTACTTCTCCCAGCTCGATCGCCTGCGCGACTTCCTGCTCGGCAAGACCCTGCCCACCCTCGTCGACTTCGGCTTCAGCCTTCTCTACCTGGCCATCCTCTTCGCCATCAGCCCCCTGCTCACCCTGGTGGTCCTGGCCACCCTGCCCCTGATCGCCGCCGTGGGCCTGGTGAGCAATCCCCTGGTGCGCAGCCAGATCCAACGCACCATGGGCCAGGCCGTGCGCGCCTCCAGCTTCCTCACCGAAGCCATCACCGGCATCCAGACGATCAAATCCCAGAACGCCGAACTCAAGACCCGCTGGGAGTTCCAGAGCCGCTACGCGGCCTACATCGGCGAGGACTTCAAGCTCAAGGTGACCCGCGAATCGATCGCCAACCTGTCCAACTTTCTGAGCAACGTCAGCCAGTTGTTAGTGGTCGCCGTGGCCATCTGGCTGATCATCCAGGGGGAGCTGAACCTAGGCGCCCTGTTCGCCTTCAACATTCTCGCCGGCTACATCCGCCAGCCCATGGTGCAGCTGGTGGCCACCTGGCAGGACTTCCAGTTCAACACCCAGGCCCTGCGCATGGTGGCCGATGTGGTCGACCGCGACACCGAGCAGACCACCGAGCAGGCCAGCAACATCCCCCTGCCCCCCCTCCAGGGCCGGGTTCAGTTCGTGGATGTGGGCTTCCGCTTCCGCGACCAGGGGCCCCTGGTGCTCGACGGCGTCGATCTGGAGGTCCCCGCCGGCTCCTTCGTGGGGCTGGTGGGCGGCTCCGGCAGCGGCAAGTCCACCCTGCTCAAGCTGCTCTCCCGCTTCTACGCCCCCCTGCGGGGCAGCGTCCTGATCGACGGCCTCGACATCGGCAAGGTGGAGCTCTATTCCCTGCGGCGGCAGATCGGGGTGGTGCCCCAGGATTCGCTGCTCTTCGACGGCACCATCCGCGAGAACCTGCTGATGGTGAAGCCCGATGCCACCGCCGCCGAGATGATCCGCGCCGCCCGCATCGCCTGCGCCCACGACTTCATCATGCAGATGCCCCAGGGCTACAACTCCAGCGTCGGCGAGCGGGGCGCCGGCCTCTCCGGCGGCCAGCGCCAGCGCCTCGCCCTGGCCCGCGCCGTGCTCCAGAACCCCCGCATGCTGATCCTCGACGAAGCCACCAGCGCCCTGGACGCCAGCACCGAGCGCCAGGTGTGCATCAACCTGTTCGAGGCCTTCCGGGGCCGCACCGTCTTCTTCATCACCCACCGCCTCTCCACCGTCCAGCCCGCCGACCTGATCGTGCTGATGGATCGTGGCGCCGTGATGGAACAGGGCAGTCACCGCCAGCTGATGCAGCTGCGCGGCTGGTACTACGCCCTCTACCGCAGCCAGAACCAGGAGGGACTCAGCTGATGGCCACCCCGCCCCGCGCCTCCGATCCCGCCTCCCGCCTCGTCGCCCTGCTCGATGGCTGTGTCAGCTGGCTGCGCTCCCCCCGGGCCAGTCGCCGCCACCCGGTGATTCCGGTGCGCGTCGATCTGGTGGGCCAGGACTCCCTTCCCGCCGGGGCGCCGGCGGCCGATCCCACCGACGCCACCGACCCCGCCCCGGCCAGCCACCCCTTCGGCAGCGGCCTGGCCACCGCCGGCTCGGAAGCGGCCCAGGAGTGGTCGTTCCGCGAAACCGTGGTGCTGCGCAAGAGCCGCCGCAGCTCCAGCCTGCTGGTCTGGGCGGGCGTGGGCGGGGTGGCCGCCCTCGGCCTCTGGAGCGTCACCGCACCGATCTCCGAAACCGTGGCGGTGCCCGGCAAGCTCGAGCCCACGAGCACCGTCAAGGACGTGGCCTCCCCCGTCCCCGGTGTGGTGGAGGAGGTGCTGGTGAAGGAGGGCCAGTCGGTGAAGCGGGGCCAGCCCCTGATCCGTTTCGACCTGCGCGAACCCCGCAGCAAGCTGGCCGCCGCCGAGAGCATCCGCGAGCGGCTGCTGAATGAGAACCGCATCGCCAAGGCCACCCTCGGCGAGGAGACCGCCACCGCCGGCCTCACCGCCAACCAGCGCAGCCAGCTGCGGGATCGCGCCCGCGAGCTCAACAGCCGCCTGGAGGCCGCCCGCGAGGAACTGGCCAAGAGCACCACCCGCCTGGCCGGCTACCGCGATTCCCTGCGCATCTACAGCGACATCGAGCGCCGCTACCAGTCCCTGGTGCGGGATGGCGCCGTCAGCGAGGTGCAGCTGCTCGAAGCGCGCAACCGCATGCAGGACCTGCAGACCAGCGTGGCCGAGGAGGAGCGCGAGATCGCCCGGCTGCGCTCCCAGCTGGTCAACACCGGCTCCGGCACCGACGTGGAACTGCGCACCGCGATCGAGGCCAACCTGCGCCAGATCAGTGACCTCGATGCCCAGATCCGCCAGGCCCGCCTGCAGATCCAATACGGCGTGCTCACGGCTCCCGCCGATGGCCTCGTCTTCGACGTCGACGTCAGCGCCGGCAGCGTGGTGGGCGCCGCCGCCACCACCCCCCTGCTGAAGGTGGTCCCCCAGGATTCGCTGCGGGCCAAGGTCTACCTGCCCAACAAGGCCATCGGCTTCGTGCAGGTGGGCCAGAGCGCCGAACTCTCGCTCGAGACCTTCCCCGCCAGCAGCTTCGGCTACGTGCCGGCGACGGTGGAACGGATCGGCTCCGATGCCCTCACCCCCGAGGAGCAGGCGCAGGTGCTCGGCACCCAGGCCGAGGGTCTCCACTTCCCGGTCATCCTGCGGCTGGGCCGCCAGACCATCCCCCTGCCCGACAAGGACAGCGTGCCGCTCCAGGCCGGCATGGCCCTCACCGCCGACATCAACCTGCGCGAGCGACGCGTCATCAGCCTGCTCACCGGCCTGTTCGAGGATCAGCGCCGCAATCTCCAGCGCCTGCGATCCAATTGAGCACCCGGCCCCAGGGCGACTGGTGGCGTTTCGTGCCGCCCGAGCAACGCCGGCGCCGGCGCTTCAAGGCCTGGCGCCTGCGCTTCAGGGAGCGTCTGCGCCAGCGCTGGGTGGGCCTGGCCCTGGCCTTCCTCGCCTACGGCCTGGTGCTGCTCTGGCTGGTGCTCCATCTCCCCCCGGTGGTGACCCTGCTCGCCCTGGCCCCGATGATCCTGCTGCCCGTGCTCGGCTACCTCACCTACTGGCTGCTGTGGAAGGAGTTCCACGAGTGAGGCGCTGGGCCCGGAGGCCGGGCCCGCTCAGCTCTTCACATACAGGCTGGGCAGCGCCCCCAGCAGCCACTGGGGCATGAACTGCTCCCCACCGGCGAAGCCGATCTTGCCGGGCGGGTAGAAGGGCAGCACCGCCAGCACCACCTGGGTGGCCTTGGGTCGGGTCATGTTGCGCACATAGTGGGCCAGCTGGGTGCGCAGCTGCCGGTCCTCCTCCGCCAGGGGGGTCCCGGCATAGCCGCTGCGCAGGAACTTGCGGTACAGATCGCCGAAGGGGCTCTCGAACAGGGGCTGCAGCTGCTCGTCGGGGGTGTCCAGCCAGATCTGGCCCAGCTGGCGCCGGTAGCCGCCCAGTTCCTGGCGGATGGCGCCATCGTCGGGGTCGATCTCGAACAGGTTGACCAGCCCGTTGAGGCGGGTGAGGAACTCCTCGCTGCCGGTGAGCTGCAGGGCCTGGGCGCCGGTGAAGCCGGAGAGCTGGGGCAGGGGCGGCAGCTCCGGCTCCGCGCCCACCGACCCCACCGCCGACGCCCCAGCCGGGGCCAGGGCGCGGCGCTCCAGGGGGCTGGGCTGGCGCAGACGCGGCAGCAGCTCCGGTTCGAACAGGCTGGCGTAGTCCTCCAGCAACCAGGCCGGAAGATTCTGTTCGCAGTTGCGCACTTTCATCTTGCCGCGACGGAAATAGGGCATCACCGCCAGCAGAACGTTGGCCATTTCCGGCCGATCGAAGCCGCTCTGGAGCCGCTCGGAGAGATGGTCCCTCCAGCTCTCTTCATCGCGCAGCAGCGGCTGCGAGGCCAGCTCGCCGCTGATCATCTGGCGATAGCTCTGACCCACCGCCGAGCCATAGAGAAGCTCCAGCGCATCGATCGGCGCACTCAACCAGAACTTCGACAGGCACTGGCGGGCCAGCCGCGCCTCCGCCAGCCGGGTGGGGGTGGCTTCGTGGGCGAAATCGGCGAAGATCGTGCCCAGCCGTGCCGCCGACCAGGGCGTGATCTCGGGCCGGCGATCCATCTCCATCGGGATGGTGCCTGGATCGCTCACCAGCGTATCCAGCAGACCACTATCTTTCTGCAGTTTTCTTTCACCCCAGCTCACCGTATCCCGGCGTCCGAACAGACGGCTCCAGAGCGACATGACGCAGGTCAGTTCAGGCAGCGGGATTGTAATAGCGTTGACCGATGGAACTGTTGCTGATCCATCAGAACCATCCCGGCCAGTTTCGTGACCTGACTCCCGCCCTCGAACACCGTGGCCACCGGCTGCTCGGTCTGGGTGCCACCCCCCGGGGCCAGCGGCTCGACTACGGCTGGCAGCCGCCGGCCCTGCCGGAGGGTCTGGCCGATCACCTGCTCGAAACCAGCCTGCGGCGGGCCGCCCGTGTCCAGGAGCGCTGCCTGCAGCTGCGCGCGGACGGCTACCGCCCCGATGCGGTGCTGGGCCACAGCGGCTGGGGGGAACTGCTCTACCTGCGGGACATCTGGCCCGAGGCGGTGCTGATCGCCTATCCCGAGCTCTATGCCGCCCCGCTCCTGCTCGGCTACGGCTTCGATGCCGACCTGGGCGCACCCTCCCACGCCCTGCGGGCCCAGTGGCGCCGCGGCAACCTGATGGCGCTGGCGGCGGTGGCCGACGCCGACGCCTGCGTGGTGCCCACCCGCTTCGCCCGCGACACCTTCCCCCCCCACCTGCGCGGCCGCTTCCACGTGCTGCACGAAGGCATCGCCCTGCCCGTCGCCGCCAGCGGCAGTACCAGCCTGCGGCTGGAGGGTGGGCCCACCCTCGTGCGCGGGGATCCGGTGATCACCTTCGCCAGCCGCAACCTCGAACCCCTGCGCGGCTTCCGCAGCTTCCTGCGCGCCCTGCCGGCGGTGCTGGCCGCCCGCCCGGACGCCCGGGCCGTGATCGTCGGGGGCACCGGCAGCGGCTACGGCGCCCCCTCCTCCCACCCCGAGGGCCACAAGGGCGAACTGCTGGCCCTGCTCGGCCACCGGCTCCCCCTGGAGCGGGTCCATTTCCTGCCCCCCCTGGCGCACCGCGATCTGCTGGCCCTGTTCCGTGTCAGCGCCGCCCACGTCCACCTCAGCTATCCCTACGCCCTCTCCTGGAGCCTGCTGGAGGCGATGGCCTCCGGCGCCCTGGTGGTGGGCTCCGCCAACCCGCCGCTGAACGAGGTGATCCAGCACGGCCACAACGGGCTGCTGGTGCCCTTCAACGACCCCGATCGCCTCGCCGACACCCTGCTGACCGTGCTGGCCGACCCGCCCGCCTGCGCCGCCATGGCCGCCGCGGGCCGCGCC
>NZ_JAYGHZ010000077.1:0-6298 GCF_034931285.1 Synechococcus sp. BA-120 BA3 | reverse complement strand
ACTCACGCCGCCGCCACCCCCGCCGCCGCCGGCTCGCCCGCCACCAGGGGGCGCCGTTCGTGGCCGGGCTGGTAGTAGGCGAGGTCGGCCTCCATCAGGTGGTGGGGCAGGCCGCGGATCTCCAGGGTGTCGATCGAGGTCCAGTGCAGGCGCTGGAAGAAGCGCACGTTCTGGAGCTGCACCGTGGCCAGGAAGCGGTCGCAGCCCCAGCCGTTGGCCGTCGTCACCGCCTTCCAGATCAGGCCCTTGCCGATCTGGTTGTGGCGGCGGTGGTCGCCGTGCACCCCGAGCCGGCCGCCGTACCAGAGGCGGGGCCGCTCCTCCAGGATCCGCACCACCCCCACCACGCCGCTGCCGCTGCCGTCGCTGTGGTCGAGGGCGGCGATGGGATAGGCGTGGCGATCCCTCTCATCCCGGTCGGTGGCCTCGAACAGGTGCTGTTCCTGGCAGAAGATGGCGCTGCGCAGCTGCCAGTAGCCCTCCTCCAGGGGCGTGCTGCGCCGCAGCAGGTGGAAGGAGAAGCGCTGGGAGCTGGCCGTGGGCGAGAGGCGGAAGTCCTCGGCCTCGATCGCCACCCCGCGCCGCACCGAGGGGGTGAAGGCGGCCGGCGCCGAGCTGGGGCTGCGGCCGATGTCGTGGCTGGAGGGGTCGATGAAGAACATGGCCGCGCTCAGGGGGGGCCCGGCTCGGGGCCGGCTTCAAACAGGGACAGGGCCGAGCAGGCGCCGCACTTGGCGCAGCCGGCCGCCATGGCCTCGGACCTGAGGTCGGAGGCCCGCAACCGGTCTCCCACGGCCGTGTAGACGGCCACCATGAAGTCGGTGGTGGGGGCGGGATGGGCCTCCAGGGGGGTGCCGGCGATCGGCACGAAGGGCACCACGAAGGGGTAGACCCCCAGGGCGATCAGTCGCTCGCTCACCGCCACGATCGAGGCGGCGCTGTCCCCCAGACCGGCCAGCAGGTAGGTGGACACCTGGCCGCGGCCGAACACCGCCACGGCCTCGGCGAAGGCCTCCATGTAGCGCTCCAGCCCCAGCTCCGACTTGCCCGGCAGGATCCGCCGCCGCACCTCTTCCTCCACCACCTCCAGGTGCATGCCGAGGCTGTCGACGCCGGCGTCCTTCATGCGCCGGTACCAGGCCGGGTCTTCGGGAGGTTCGCACTGGGCCTGGATCGGCAGGTCCACCCGGGCCTTGACGGCGGCGGCGGTCTCGGCCATCAGCCGGGCGCCCCGGTCGTCGCTGTTGGGGGTGCCGGTGGTGAGCACCAGCTGGCGCACGCCATCAAGCCACACCGCCGCCTCGGCCACCTCCGCCACCTGGGCCGGGGTCTTTCGCACGAGGGTGCGGCCATCCTCCAGCGACTGCTCGATGGCGCAGAACTGGCACGACTGGGTGCGGTCGCGGAAGCGGATGCAGGTCTGCAGAAGGGTGGTGGCCAGCACGTCCCGGCCATGCAGCAGGGCGATCGAGCGGTAGGGGATGCCCTCGGCGGTGGCCAGGCCGTAGAAGCGCGGCTCGGGCGGGGTCTCCACGGCCAGGGCCGAGGCATCGCCGCCGGTGGCGACGCGGGCCGCCCCTTCCGTGCCGCTCACCTGCAGGCCGCCGCTGACGTCTGCTTCCAGCCGGTAGGGCGAGCTGCCGGCCAGGGCGTTGTAGACGGGCACCATCACCGTGGTGCCGTCGATGCTGAGGGCGCGGTGATCCGAGGGGCCGGCGCCGCCCCGGCGGCCGGGGTTGCCGGGCACCGCCGGGTCGACCACCCCGTGCACCTGCAGTTCGGTGAGCCGCCGGCCCAGGGCGCGGCGATCGTGCTCAGCCATGGTGCAGCTCCTCCAGCAGCGGCAGGCCCGGGGGCGCCTCAGCGGCAGCTCCGGCGGCGGCGAATCCGTTCAGGCCCGGCTGGGGGGGCCGCTCATGCAGCTGGCGGGCGGGGCTGCGGTCGATCAGCAGCCCCAGCAGGTCGGGGCGGCTGTAGTGGCCGACGCTGTCCATCATGCGTTTGCGTTTGGTGATCAGGCTCAGGTCGAGTTCGGCGATGGCCAGGCCCTCGCCATCGGGCAGCGGCCCGGCCAGGTAGCGGCCCTCCGGGCTGATCACCGCCGTGTGGCAGCCCCCCTGGCAGGCCTTCTGCAGCACCGGGTCGGGCGTGATCCGCTCGATGTCCTCCGGCTCCAGCCAGGCGGTGGAGGACACCACGAAGCAGCCGGCCTCGAGGGCGTGGTAGCGCAGGGTGACGGCGGTCTGCTCGGCGAAGATCGGCCCCACCAGCGAGCCGGGGAACTGGGCGCAGTGGATCTCCTCGCCCTGGGCCATCAGGCTGAAGCGGGCCAGGGGGTTGTAGTGCTCCCAGCAGGCCAGAGCGCCGATGCGCCCGAGGGCGGTGGGCACCACCTGCAGGCCGGCCCCATCCCCCTGGCCCCACACCATCCGCTCGTGATAGGTGGGGGTGAGCTTGCGGCGCTTCAGCACCAGCTCACCGGCCCCATCGATCAGCAGCTGGGCGTTGTAGAGGCTGCCCCCGTCCCGCTCGTTGATGCCCAGCAGCACGTGCAGGCCGAGCTGGCGGGCGGCGGCGGCGATCCGGACCAGGGCCGGGCCGGGCACCGTCACCGCCTGCTCATAGAGCTTCAGGTGCGACTTGCCCATCAGCACCGGCGGCTCCACGAAGGAGAAGTAGGGGTAGTAGGGGAGGAACGTCTCAGGGAAGACGATCAGCTCCGCCCCGGCCGCGGCGGCCTCCTCCATGGCCGCCACCAGCCGCGCCACCGATCCCTCCAGGCTGTAGAGCACCGGACGGATCTGGGCGGCGGCGACGGTGACCGTGGCGGGCATTCAGAGCGTCCAGGTGTCGAGGATGAAGGCGCCTTCCTTGCGGTGCAGCAGCACGATGTCGAGCACGTCGAGGGGGTTGACCGGGGTGATCCCGGGGATCAGGGCGCCTTCGCCGTGGCCGTAGAGGGCCTGGAGGGCGAAGCGGCAGGCGTAGACCTTGCCGCCCTGGTCCATGAACTTCTGGATGCGGGCGCCGAAGTTGAGGTGGCCGTCGAAGGCGGCGTCGCCCAGCTTGGGGAAGCCCCGCTGCAGCCCCAGGGTCACGCCCGGGCCGTAGAGCAGGATCGAGGTCTCGAAGCCCTTGTTGATCAGGCGGCTGGCCTGCAGCAGGTTGACCAGGCCGATGGAGCCCTCGAAGGCCACGGTGTGGAAGGTGACCAGGGCCTTCTCCCCGGGTTCGGCCTTGACGTCGGGGAAGACCTTCTCCTCGTAGTCGACGAGGAATTCACCCGTCTGGTTGGCGGGACGGCTGACCTGGGGCATGGGGACGTGCAGTCGGTGGAATCGGCATGGGGGACCGTGCCACGGATGAACTTTTGTTCTGTGTCGCCGATGCCACCGAATTCCGGCTCCCGCCCATGGCAAGGGACGGGGCGATCCGTGCCGGTCGTTACAGGAGGTATCGCCTGCGGCGGCCAGCATCGGCTCTCGTCTGGTGCCGGGGTTGGCTGTGGCTGGGGGTTCGGAGTCGGTGCAGCGGCACCCGGTGGTGGTGGTGGGCGGCGGTCAGGCGGGCCTGTCGGTCGCCCACTGCCTGCAGAAGCGGGGGGTGCGGCCCCTGGTGCTGGAGCGCCACCGCATCGGCCATGCCTGGGCCCGCCAGCGCTGGGAGTCCTTCTGCCTGGTCACCCCCAACTGGCAGTGCCGGCTCCCCGACTTCCCCTACGACGGCGACGACCCCGAGGGCTTCATGGGCCGCGAGGAGATCGTCCGCTACGTGCAGCGCTTCGCCGACCACATCCAGGTGCCCGTGCGCGAGGGCGTGGCGGTGAACCGCCTGCAGGCCAGCGGCACGGGGTTCCTGCTCTCCACCGATGAGGGCGCCATCGAGGCCGAGCAGGTGGTGGTGGCCACCGGCGGCTACCACCGCCCCAAGCGCCACCCCCTCGCCGCCCGCCTGCCGGAGGCGATCCTGCAGATCGATGCCCGCGACTACACCAGCCCCGCCACCCCTCCCGCCGGCCCGGTGCTGGTGGTGGGCAGCGGCCAGTCGGGCTGCCAGATCGCCGAAGACCTGCACCTGGCCGGCCGCCGGGTGCACCTGAGCGTCGGCAGCGCCCCCCGCTCCCCCCGCCGCTACCGCGGCCGCGACGTGGTCGACTGGCTCGATCGCATGGGCTACTACGCCATGCCGATCGACCAGCACGCCGATCCCAGGGCGGTGCGGGGCAAGACCAACCACTACCTCACCGGCCGCGACGGCGGCCGGGAGATCGACCTGCGCCGCCGCGCCCTCGAGGGGATGGTGCTGCACGGCCGCCTGGCCGACCTCGGCCACGACCGCATCCAGTTCGCCGGCGATCTGGCCGCCAACCTCGACGGCGCCGATGCCGTGCACAGCCGCATCTGCCGCAGCATCGACGACCACATCGCCAAAGAGGGCCTCGAGGCCGCCGAGGAAGCGCCCTACGTCCCCTGCTGGACCCCGCCCCCCGGTCCGCCGGAGCCCCTCGACCTGGCGGCCGAGCCGCTGGCGGCGGTGATCTGGTGCACGGGCTACAGCCCGGATTTCTCCTGGGTGGAGGTGCCCGTGTTCGACGGCGCCGGCCACCCCGTCCACGAGCGGGGGATCACCCGGGTGCCGGGGTTTTACGTCCTGGGCCTGCCCTGGCTGCACACCTGGGGCTCGGCAAGGTTCTGCGGCGTCGCTGACGATGCCGAGTACCTGGCCGAGGCGATTCGACTGCGGGCCTCGCACCGGGCCGCCAGCCAGGAGCGGCTGGAGTGCACCGCCCTGCTGGGCACCTGAGCCCTCAGGCCACCAGGGCCGACCAGGTGAAGGCCAGGCCGATGCCCATCAGCAGACCGGCGGTGATGTTGACCGCCCCGCTGGAGGCCCTGCGGCGCCAGCGCCGGACGGCCGTCAGGGCCACCGCCAGCAGCAGGCTCTGGCTCACCAGCAGACCCACCAGGTAGAAGCCGATCGGGGTCGGCTCCCAGCCGAGGACGGCGCCGCTGAGGGCGTAGCCGTGCAGCAGGAAGGCCGGCACCAGCACGCCCGGCGGCAGGCGCCGGGCCAGCACCAGGCCGGTGAGGGCCACCGACAGGGCCACCAGCGGCTCGATCCAGGGGACGCCCGGCAGGGCCAGCCCCAGGGCGTTGCCCACCAGGCCGCACCCCAGCAGGGCCAGCACCCAGCGGAAGGGCTGGACGATGCCCACCAGGCCGATGGCCAGCAGGAACAGCAGGTGGTCGGGGCCCAGGATCGGGTGGGCCAGGCCGCTCAGCAGGCCGGTGAGGACGCCGGGCTTCATGCCGGTCAGGTCCATCAGGTGGTGCGCCGAGGCCGGGGCGGCCAGCAGCAGGGGCAGGGCGGCCACAGCGACGAGGGCGATGGCCCGGGGGGCGAAGGGCCGGGCACCGGGTCGCGGGGCCAGGGAAGCCTGTTTCATGGGATGTCTCCGGTCCTCGCCGGAAGCGAAAGTTTCGAGTGGGGGTGAGCGTTCTGACTGAGGACGCCGGGGCGGGGGGCCACGGTGTCCATCACAGCTGCGGGACAGCGGCGGACTTGGGTCACCCCGCACCGCCTTTCCTCCTTGCGTCCTCCCCGTGAAGGGGAGGAACCTCCTGGGCGCCATCCTCCCCCCTGACCGGTCAGAAGCTGCGGTCATCGGGCGGCAACGTCACGGGCTGCGGGCACAATGGGCAAACGGTTCCCGGGGTCCACCTCCGGGAGGAAACGAGGAAAGTCCGGTGCACGGCAGGGTTCTCCCCTTCCTTCATTCCGGCGCTGTCCCGCAGCTGTGATGGGGTCACCCTCAGCCAGAACGCTCGCCGTGAACCGTTCCTTCCAACCCCGGCGCGGACCGGGACCCCCGATGACCCACTTCTCCCGCCTGCGCTCCTGGACCCTGCTGGGGGGCGCCGCCGCCCTCGGTTTTGTGCTCGTCGGCCAGCCCGCCCAGGCCCACGGCCTGGCCCACGGCGGCCTTGGCTACGGCTTCCTTCACCCGATCACCGGGGTGGATCACCTGCTGCTGCTGATCGGTGTCGGCGCCGCCGCCTCCTACGTCTCGGCCCAGCTGCTGCTCTGGGGTCTGGCCGGCGCGGTGCTGGGGGGACTGGCCGGTGCCATGGGCTTCACGATGCCCTTCGCCGAGGTGCTCGCCGCCCTGGCGATCTCGGCGGTGGCGCTGCTGATCCTGAACGCCCACCGCGAAGGCCGCAGCCCCGGCCTGGCCTTCGGTGGCGGCCTGGTGGCCGCGGCGGTGGCCCTGCACGGCGCCCTGCACGGCGGTGAGGCC
>NZ_JAYGHZ010000076.1:0-6311 GCF_034931285.1 Synechococcus sp. BA-120 BA3 | reverse complement strand
TCGCTGGTGAGTCCGGCGGCGGCCAGGGCCGTTGATGGCCCCCCGGGGCCAGCCCCGACAGCGGCAGGGCTCCGGCGCCTGCTGCGCAGCCTGCGGCCCCACCGCAGGCTCGTCGGCCTGGCGGCCACCTGCTCGGTCCTCAACAAGCTCTTCGACCTGGCGCCCCCCGTCCTCATCGGCCTGGCGGTGGATGTGGTCGTCCAGCAGCGCACGTCCTGGCTGGCCGGTCTGGGCGTCACCACCGTGCCGGGCCAGCTAGCGGTGCTGGCGGTGCTCTCGTTCCTGATCTGGAGCGCCGAGTCCCTGTTCGAGTACCTCTACGCACTGCTCTGGAGACGCCTCGCCCAGACGGTGCAGCATGAGCTGCGCATCGAGGCCTACGACCACCTCCAGCACCTGGAGATGGGCTTCTTCGAGGCCGGCAGCAGCGGGCGTCTGCTCACGGTCCTCAACGACGACATCAACCAGCTGGAGCGCTTCCTCGACCAGGGCGCCAACGAGATCCTGCAGCTGATCACCACCGTTCTGGCGGTGGGCGGGGCGATGGTGGTCCTCTCCCCCACGGTGGCCGGCGTCTCCTTCCTGCCGATCCCGGTGATCCTCTGGGGCTCGCTCCGCTTCCAGCGGCGCCTGGCCCCCCGCTACCGGGAGGTGCGCGAACGGGCCGGTGACCTGGCCAGCCTGCTGAGCAACAACCTCGGCGGCATGCTCACCATCAAGAGCTATGCCGCGGAGGCGTGGGAGAAGCAGCGGCTGATCGCCCAGAGCCAGGCTTACCGGGCCAGCAACGGCCGGGCCATCCGCCTGTCGGCCGCCTTCATCCCCCTGATCCGCTTCGCGATCCTGTTCGCCTTCATCGCCATCCTCGTGATCGGCGGACTGCAGGCCTGGAGAGGCGCCATCGCCATCGGCACGTATTCGTTCCTCGTCTTCATCACCCAACGGCTGCTGTGGCCCCTCACCACCCTGGGCCGCACCCTCGACGACTATCAGCGCGCCATGGCCTCCACCCACCGGGTGATGGACCTGCTGGACACCCCCGTCGCCATCCCCAGCGGCAGCCTGCCGCTGCCCATCGCTGACGTCCGCGGCCGGATCCGCTTCGAGCGTGTCGACTTCGCCTACGCCGGCCGGGAGCCGCTTCTGGCATCCTTCGACCTGGAGATTCCCGCCGGCGCCACCGTGGGGATCGTGGGGGCCACGGGCTCCGGCAAGAGCACGATCGTCAAGCTGCTGCTGCGGCTCTACCCCATCCAGGGCGGGCGGATCCTGCTCGATGGCCTGGCCATCGAGCAGCTGTCCCTCCAGGACCTGCGTCGGGCCATCGGCCTGGTGAGCCAGGAGGTGTTCCTGTTCCACGGCACCGTGGCCGAGAACATTGCCTACGGCAGCTTCGCCGCCACGCGCGCGGCCATCGAACGGGCGGCCGGCCTGGCCGAGGCCGCGGGATTCATCGACACCCTGCCCCAGGGGTACGACACCCTGGTGGGGGAACGGGGCCTGCGCCTGTCCGGGGGCCAGCGCCAGCGCATCGCCCTGGCCCGGGCCATCCTCAAGGATCCACCGGTGCTGGTGCTGGATGAGGCCACCGCCGCCGTCGACAATGAAACCGAAGCGGCGATCCAGCGTTCCCTCGATCGGATCACGGCCTCCCGCACCACCCTGGTGATCGCCCACCGGCTGAGCACCGTGCGCCACGCCGACCGCATCGTGGTCATGGAGCAGGGCCGCATCGCCGAGAGCGGCTGGCATGACGAGCTGCTGGCCAGGAACGGCGCCTACGCGGCCCTCTGGCGGGTGCAGACGGGGCTGAGGCCGGAGGAGGCCCTGCGCTGAGCCCGGTGGGATTAGCGTGGATTCAATGAAGATTTCCCAACCCAGGACAGGGTCCCGGCCCCGATCATCCCGTCGGCGCACCCCCGTGCTCCTCGCCGTGGTCTGCGGCCTTGGGGCGGGTCTGCTGCTGGCCGGCCCCCTGGCCCAGCTGATCTCGGCCAGGGCCACGGCCGGGGGGAACCCGGCACTGACCAATCCGTTCGCCGCCTGGAGCGGCGGCATGGACCGTCAGGACGTCCTGATTCTGGGAACCGACGTGGGGGGTGGCAACACCGATGTGATCGCCACCCTGCGCATCGATGGCAAGCGCACCAGCATCACCCAGATCCCCCGCGACACCTACATCGAGGCCGAGAGTTTCGGCCCGGTCAAGATCAACGCGCTCTACAGCCTGGGCGGTATCGAGGCGGTCAAGCGCGAGATCTCCCAGCGGCTCGGCCGCCCCATCCAGCACCACCTGGTCGTCAACCTCTCCTCGATCCGCCAGATGGCCGATGTGCTCGGCGGCATCGAGGTGGACGTTCCCAAGCGCATGCTCTACGTCGACCGCAGCCAGGGGCTGTCGATCGATCTGCAGCCCGGGATGCAGACCCTGCGCGGCAAGGATCTGGAGGGTTTCCTGCGCTTCCGCCATGATGAAACGGGCGACCTGGGCCGCATGGACCGCCAGCAGCTGGCCCTGCGATCCCTGTTCCGCAAGCTCACCCGGCCCGAGTACCTCGTGCGGCTGCCGGCCCTGATGATGGCCGCCCGCAAGGACATCAAGACCGACCTCGGGCCCATGGAGCTCGGGGGCCTGATCACGGCCATGGGCAGCACCCAGCTCGACACCGAGCGGCTGGACGGGCGCCCCTTCTACAAGGACGGCATCAGCTACTGGGACGCCGTCTGGCCGGCACCGGAGAGCGACCCCCTGGAGGCCGGCAACGAGGGCCAGGCCAACGCTACGAACGGCCGCCACCGTTTCCTTTTCTGACCTCCCCGGGCGGGGCGGCGGGATCCTCACCGCCATCGGGCGGGTGGCCGTCGCGGTCGGACAGGGTGATCAGGGCCAGACCGAGGGCCATCAGGACCGGCACCGGGCTGGAGACGGCCACGGTGACACCGAGGGCCGCTGTGAACCAGATCGAGGCGGCACTGCTCAGACCCCGCACCTCCGGGATGCCGTGCTTGGAACGCGCCGGAGGCACCAGGATCTCGCCGGCCCCCAGGAAACCGATGCCCGCCGCCACCCCCTGGATCACCCGGCTGCGGGCCTGGGCATCAGTGCCCGCCGCCAGGACCATCAGGCAGGCACTCATCCCCACCAGCACATGAACCCGCAGCCGGTTGGGGTGGGCACGGCTGCCGTGGTGAGCCCGGTTGATGCCCACCGCCAGTCCGCAGAGCACCGCCATTCCAAGTCGCAGCAGGGCCTCCAGATCCGGGGTCAGCGAGAGGACCATGGCTGTCCACGGCAGGGTGAGGGGTGACCAACCCTGGCGCATCGGCGAACGGCCGTGGACGATGGAGCTTCATAGGCTCCTGCCAGCCCAGCGCCACCAGGTCCGTGCGGTCCGCCCTGCTTCGCAACAGCCTGAGGCTCGGGGTGGCCGCCTTCCTCACCGCCGCCCTGTCGCTCTGGTTCGAGCGGATCGCCTACGTCTGGTATCCGATGCTGGCCGTGGTCACGGTCATGGAGGACGGTGACGACCTCAGCCTCCAGGCCGCCAGGGTGCGGGTCTTCGGCACGATCACCGGAGGGCTGGTCACCTTCCTGGTGCACACCCTGCTCTCCGGATGGCCGGGGGTGCTGGTGTCGCTCCTGCTGATCCTGCCCCTGCTGCGCTGGCTGGGATGGCAGTCGGCGGCCGGCACGGCGACGCTGGTCAGCCTGATGTTCCTGATGATCCCCAGCCACGTGGCCCTGAACTGGGATTACGTGTTCAACCGCACGCTGGACACGGCCGTCGGCTGCGTGATCGCCCTTGTGGTGGGGCTGCTGTTCTGGCCCCGGCGGGGGTTCGACCGGCTGCTGCGGCTGGAGGCCGGGCTGCGCCAGGGCTATGCCGCCCAGCTGGAGCAGCAGCGGAACTGGCTGGAGGGCCGTGGCGTGCGGCCCCAGCCCCTGCCCCCGGCCCGGCTCAGCCGTGACCTGGTGGCGATGGAGCAGTTGCTGGCCCAGGAGCGCCGCGGACCCCGTGGCCAGCGCCTGCAGCGGCAGCACTGGTCGCAGCGTCTGCAGCTGTGGGGCGCGGTCCAGCACCACTGGGTGCAATGGGAGCGGCTGCTGGGGGGCCTTCCCGACCGGGTGCGTCCGGACCCAGAGCCCGGGAATCCCCTGCGGGCCGGCATGGCCTCCATGGCCGCCCTGCTCCGGGGGGAGAGCTTTCCGGTCCTGGCCCCGGGCCCAGGGCCCTGGCAGTCCCTGGCCCGGCGCCGCTCCCTGCCGTTGCTGCCACTGCTGGCCCTGGCCCAGGAGCAGCATCCGCTGCTGGCCAGCCTGCGGACCCTCAGCCTGGTGGCCCGATGCTGATCCGCCGCTCCGAACTGCGCCTGGCCCTGACGGCCGGCCTGATGAACGGCCTTGGGTCCCTCGCCCCGTTGGCCTACGGCTTCTATGCGCCGTTGGCCGTGCTGGTGGTCTGCACCGGCACCTACGGGGGCTCCATCGGCCTGGGGCGCCAGCGGCTGCTGGGGTCGCTGGTGGGGGGGGTGGTGCTGGTGATCGCCTTCACCGGGCTCAGCCATCTGCCCCTGGCGCTGGGGCTGAGCCTGTCCCTGATCGCCATGCGGCTGCTGGGGGCGGCGCTGGGGCTGGAGGTGGGGTACAAGGTGGGCAGCAACATCATCGTGATGGGCTGGCTGGTCCACGACGGTGAGCTGGGGATCTGGGTCCCGGTGCGCCTGTTCTGGACCGCGGCCGGCATCCTCGTGGCCCTGCTGAGCCTGCGGCTCTTCTGGCCCGACCTGGCGGTGGAGGGCAACCGGCAGCGGCTGCGCCGGTTCCTGGCCGAACTCGGTGGGGCGCTCGTCGTCCAGGCCGACCGCCTCGTGGCGCCGGCCACCACGGCCCCCCCGGGAGCCCTGGCGGCTGCCCGGCGGCTCGAGCTGGAGACGGCCCAGGGGCTGCGGCGCCAGCTGGTGACGCTGCGCCAGGCGATGCCGGCGGTGGCCGATGAGCTCGGCAACAACCCCACCAGCCATGCCACCTACCGACTCTTCCAGCTCCTCAACGGGGCCGGCTCCCAGCTGGTCGGTGTGGTCGACGGACTGCGGCTGCTCGAGCACACCCCGGCGGATCGGGGCCCCCTGGAGGGACTCCACGGCGCCCAGGCCGAACTGCTGCGGGCCGTGGCCGGGCGATTGGAGCAATGGCGGCAGTGTCTCGAGGTGCCGCACCGCCATCGGCCGGCGCCACCGGCCGCGGCCATGACCTCTCCGGCCCGCTGGAGGGACCTGGAGCGCTCGCTGCACGATCCGGACCTGAACAGGTTCGATCTGCCCCTGCTGCAGCGCAATGCCAGCCGGCTGATGCTCTGCGGCCAGGCCCTGCGCAGCATCGAGCAGGCCGAGCACAGCTGGCGGGCCCTGGGGGAGGCCAGCGGCTGACGCCATGGCTGCAGCGCGCCCGTCCCCACCGCAGGCCCCCGGATGCCACCCGGCGCTGCTGGGAGTGCTGATGGCGCTGGCCGCAGCCAGACCCGCCGGCGCCGAACCGATCGCCCCCGGGCCCGGAGCTGCCCCGGCACAGCTGGTGGCGCCAGCGGAGCCGCCCCTGGTCCGGCTGGAGCCGGGCTGGGCCACCCTCCAGCAGACCCTGGCTCTGCCGGCCTGGGTCGATCTGGAACTGGAGGTCCTGGCCGAACCGATAGCCAATCCCGTCGGCGGCCTGGTGAGGGAGGCGAGCTGGATCCAGCAGACGACCCTGGCCCTCACCCTGCGAGCTCCCACCGGCGAGGCGGCGGCAGGGGAATGGAAGCGTTGGGCGATGCATCTGGCCGTCGCTGCCTACAACGGCGATCCCAACTACGCCCAGCGGCTGGGGGCGGCGCTGCCCCTGCAGCAGGTGGCCAACCCGGTGGGGTTCTGGCTCACGCGAGCCAGCCTGGAGCGTCGCTCCGGCGACGGTCGCTGGAGCCTGGAGGCGGGCCTGGTGGGCATGGATCCGGACCTGTTCAGCAGCCCGATCGAGGCCTTCTACGTCCATGACGCCCTCAACGGGGCGCCGGTGCTGTTCACGATCCCGAACTTCCCTGTCTTTCCCGTGGCGGCGCCGGGCGCCCTGCTGGTGCTGCGGCCGACCCCGGCCACCACTGTGCGGCTGGCCAGCTTCGACCTGGCGGCCACCGACGACATCGCCAGGCTCCTGGGGGCCGTCAGTGGCCTCCCCCCGGGGCGGGGCTGGACCCACCAGCTGCAGTGGAGCTATGCGGCCCCCTGGCTGAACCGCCGGCTGGAGACGCCGATCGCCGCCTGCCGCGCGGGGGGTGGCC
>NZ_JAYGHZ010000075.1:0-6358 GCF_034931285.1 Synechococcus sp. BA-120 BA3 | reverse complement strand
AGCAGCGGCGACGATAGTTGGGGGGTAGCCCCCTGCGAAAATAGCTCGATGCCAGGTAAAACTTCCGACCCCGCAAGGGGTCGATGAGGAGAAGCCACCCGAGGAGGGTGGCTTTTCTGTTGGCATGCTGCAGCTCCACACCCTGATGATGGATCTGTCGTGAAATGGCGTCGTCGCTTTCGTCCATTCTGGAAGGCCTACCTGCTGTGGCTGCGGGCTGACTGCGTCGACCTGAGTGCCGCTTTCGCGTACCACACGCTGCAGTCGTTCTTTCCGGCCCTGCTGATTGCGCTCTCGGTTGCTTCACGGCTTCTCGGCCGTGATGTGGAGCGTTTCGATCGGCTGATCGCTGTCGTGGCCCAGGTGCTGCCAGCGTCCGCTTTGCCGGGATTTGAAGCCACCCTGCAGCGCTTTATGAACCAGGGATTCGGCGCCGGCATCCTCGGCCTGGTGCTTTTGGCCCTCAGTGCCAGCAACATCTACCTGACGCTCCAGCGCGGGGCCGATCGGCTCTGGTGGAATCGGCCCTTCGGGTTCGACCATCTGGGCTGGCAGGAGCACGTCCGTCGCTTCCTGGCCCTGCGCCTGAAGGCCCTCGTGTTGCTGCTGTTCGTCGGCCTGTTGATCGTCGTCGACCAGCTCTTCAGCACGATGCGGCTGTTCGGCTCCAGGGGCTTCCATGACCAGATCCAGACCTTCCTGCCCAAACCGCTTCTGTGGGTCAGCTCCCTGTCGTTCGGACTGGACCTGCTCGTCTCCCTGCTGATCGGTTTCGGCGCCACCCTGCTCTTCCTCTGGATGTTGCCCTCGCGCCGGATTCCCTTCCGACCGTTGATTCCCGGCGCCCTGCTGGTGAGCGGCAGCCTCACCCTCGCCAACCTGCTGCTGGGCAGGAGCCTGCTCGCCCTCGGGGTGCGCTTTCAGGCCTACGGGGTGGTGGGCGGTGTGCTGCTCTTGACGCTCTGGGTGTGGCTGGTGGGTGCCGTGCTCTATTTCGGCCAGTGCTTCAGTGTGGTGCTTTCCGGCGGTGCCGCTGGGGGGCCATCGTCACCTCTGCCACGCTGAGGAACGACCCGTTTCGGGTCAGGATGGTCTGATCGCATTGGATTGACCCTTGGCCAAGCCTGTCCTCCGGATCCCGCCCCTGCCGGCCAGCCTGGCGCTGGTGTCCATGGCCGTGGGCGCGGTGGTGCTGATCGGGCTCACCACCCTCGCGCTGATCCCGCTGCTGGTTGGGCTCGGGCTGCTGGCGGCCTGGCTGGTGGCGGCCCTGTTGCTGGCCTGGGCCGGTCTTGAGGGCCTGGCGGCCCTGGAGCGCTGGATCGAAAACGATCCACGCTTCCAGCGCTGATGGAACGGCGCATTCCCTGGCTGTGGATCGGCGTGGCGGCGGCTCTGCTGCTGCTGCCCACCTCGGCCGGACGCCTGCTGCTCGATGTCATCGGCGGACTCACCCTGACCCTCCTGCTCCTTCCCCTGCTGGCGGGTGGGGTGGCCCTGATCGGCTGGCAGCTCGTCCGGCGCCGCCTGCGCACCTGCCCGAGCTGTGGTTTCACCAGCCTGGGCACCGACGTCTGCCCGGCCTGCGGCACCCTCTTCAGCTCCGCCGAAGCCCAGGGCTCGTCGCCCAGCGATCCGCCCGGCTCGATCTTCTGGGGAAACCGATCCGACACGGAGATCGACGCCCGCGACGTGACCATCAACGTCGACGCCGTCGATGTGGAGGCCGCCGCCGGCGGCGAACCGAGCGGCCGAGGGGGCGACGGGGGCTGAGACCCAGGCGTCTGCGTGGATCAGCGAGCCCGTGCGGCCCTGCGTCCTATCCGGCCGGATCCGGCGCCGTCGGGCTCAGGCGAGCCAGCTCCCGCAGCCGACGTTCGCGCAGATGCAGGAACAGGGGGGCCCCGAACGCGAACGCGATCGTCACGCAGCTGAGCAGGACCCAGCCGAGTCCCCGCATGCCGAGCCGACGGCTTTCACGCACCATCCAGATCGTGACGGCGGTCGCCCCGATCGCCAGATCGCTGGACAGGGAGCGGGCGGCGGGATTGGCATTCGCCTGACGGATGAACAGACCCAGATCGAAGGCCGAGCCTGCGCTGCGGATGAACTCCAGATTGGCCAGCCAGGGGAGCACCCCACCGGCCACGGCCAGCAGCAGATAGAACCAGGCGATCCAGCTGATCCCGCCGGGACCGCTGCGGAGGGACAGGGCGTCGTCAGTCATGGGGTGTAGGGCGTTGGCGCCAGCTCCGGCTGGCCAGGATCCCATTGCATCACCTGTTGCTCCACCTGGGCCAGAACCGCCTCGCAGCGTTCGGCATAGGCCAGGGCGCGGCGATAGAGATCGGCCATCGCTTCCACATCCAGGTCCTGGTCCTGCAGCTGGGCCAGACAGAGCTCAAGGGCCGTCTGGGCTTCCCGGAAGCTCAGGTCCCGGGCCACGTCGTGGCCGGAGACGGCATCGGCGGGCTGGTCAGGGGCGCTGGATCGGGGTGAGGCCTTGGGCATGGAAGGAACCGGGAGACAGGAAGGCGGTGGAGTCCGCGGCGGAGGTGGCGGAAGCGATGGAGGGAACCTTGGGGGTCGGGCGTTGAGGGTGTGGCGTGGGGACTGACCCAGGCAGGGGCTCAGGGCCGGGGCTCAGGGATACGGGCCTTCCGGCTCGATCCCCTGCACCTGCAGGGCCACCCGACCATCCGCCAGCTCGGCAGTGATTCCTGCCCCTGGCCGCAGCTGCTTTACCGAGCGCAGCAGGCGTCCGTCGCCATCCCGGAGCAGGCTGAAGCCCCGGGCCAGGAGGTGTCGCGGTGAGAGCGCCTGCAGCAGCTGGCGTCGCTGGTCCAGCCACTGGCGCCGCTGGCCCAGCAGCCGGGCGGGGTGCAGCAGGCGCAGCTGGTCCTGGCGGGCGCCCAGCCGTTGCCGGGCCGAGGCGATCCGCAGGGCCAGCGTGCCTTGCAGGTGGCCGCGCTCCTGCGCCAGGGCCCGGATCACCTGGCTGCGGTCCGGCAGCAGGGCCACCAGGGCCGCCGTGGGCGTGGCCGCCCGGTAGTCGGCCACCAGATCGGCAATGGTCACGTCATCCTCATGGCCGATGCCGCAGATGACGGGCCAGCGACAGGCCGCCAGGCAACGGGCCAGGGACTCCCCGTCGAAGACGGCCAGATCCTCCCGGCTGCCACCGCCGCGGGCCAGCACCAGGGCCTCGATGCCGAGGCGGTCGGCCCGTTCGCCGAGGTTCTCGATGGCGGCGACGATCTGGGCTTCCACGTTCCCTTGCACGGGGATCGGCACCACCAGCAGGTCGGTGGCGGGCCAGCGTTCCCTGGCGGTGCGCAGCATGTCGGCGAGGGCGGCGCTGGGCACGCTGGTGAGCAGGGCGATGCGACGGGGCCAGCGGGGCAGCGGTCGCTTCCGCTCCGGGTCGAACAGCCCCTCGGGCTCCAGCCGGCTGCGCACCTGCTCGAACTGGCGCAGGACGGTGGTCAGGCTCGGGCGCACATCCAGCACCTGCACCGTGAGGCTGGCCCGCGCCGCCCAGAAGTTGAGCTTGCCGACCACCACCACCCCATCCCCCTCCTGGGGCACGAAGCTGAGCTTCTGCAGCTGGGACGACCAGATCACCCCCTGGATGCTGGCCTCGCCGTCGACGAGGGTCAGCCAGAGATGGCCCTTCTTCTGCTGGGGTCGTCCCACCGTCGCCTCCAGCAGGAAGCGGGGTGCGAAGCCCCGTTCCAGCAGGGCACCGATGGCCTGGTTGAGCTCGGCGACCGTGTACCGGGGAATGCCGTCGTGCTGGCGGGGGGATGCACTGCTGCCAGGGGCCGTGAGCATGGAATCAGTGCTTGAGCTGGCGGTAGCAGGTCCACCAGTAGAGACTCAGCAGGCCGGCCACCAGGGCCACGGCCCGGCCCGCCGGATGGTCGATCCGGACCAGGCCCGCCCCGGCGATCACCAGCGCGCTGCTCAGCAGCCGGGCGCCGTCGCGTCGGTTGCCGACATAGAAGCGGGGAGCGGCGGCGGAAGGGGCCATCGAGGGGCGCAGCCTGGAGGACCCTCAACCTAGGACCGCCCGGAACAGCGGCCCGGCCCATGAAAAAGCCGCCGGCTGAGCCGGCGGCCGACGCCTTGACCGGGCTTCAAGGACGTGGGAGTTGGGCAGGACGGCCGGGCTTCAGCCGAGGCCGACCTGGGCCAGAATGCCTTGGCCGGTGAGAATTTCGGTCGCCAGACCGATCACGAAGCCCATCATGGCCAGGCGGCCGTTCCAGGTTTCGGCGAAGTTCACGAAACCGAAGCGGGGCTGGGAAGCGTCAGACATGGAAGGAACCCTCGGTGGAACCCTGACTGTAACGAATCATGGAGTGGTCTTGACAGTGGCAGGGGCTACAAAGTCGGGTGTGGGTTGCACGGTTGACAGCCAACCCTGGCCGTGGCAGTGAGGTCAGTCCGGGGCATGGGGGCGGACGCCGGCGCCGGCTCCGTCTGGGGGCCCGGTGTGGAGGACCGCCGACGGGCGCCCCGGGCCCGCCTTCAGGGCCATCTCGCCGCGCCCCTGCCCAGCCGGATCGAACTGGTGCTGGTCACCGACCTCGACGGCACCCTGCTGGAGGGGACCGTTCCGACCCGTCGCCGGATCTACCGCTGGCTGGCCTCCCAGCGCCATCGGGTGCTGCAGGTGTTCAGCACCGGTCGGGACCTGCGCTCCATTGCACGGCTGCTGGCCGCGGAGGCCGCCCTGGGGCTCCATCCCCCCCACCTGGTGATCGGTGATGTGGGCTGCACCGTGGCCTGCGGCGCCAGCCTCACCCCCCTGCCCCTGGCCCTGGAACCCATCGAGGCCCTCTGGCGGGGACGGGCGGAGAAGGTGCTGCCCCTGCTGGCCCGGGTGCCGGGCCTGTCCCCCCAGCCCCTCAGCACCGACCGGCGTCTGGCCTACGGCATCGACCCCCTCCGGCTGGACACCAGCCGGCTGGCGGCCATCGAGGCCCATGGGGTGGATTGTCTGGTCTCCGGCGACAAATACCTCGACGTGCTGCCGCCCGGCGTCAACAAGGGCAGCACCCTGCTGGGCCTGCTGGAGTGGCTGGAGCTGGAACCGGCCCGGGTGGTCACCGCGGGGGATTCCCTCAACGATCTGGCCATGTTCGAGACCGGCCTGCAGAGCGTCATGGTGGGCAATGCCGAGCCCGGCCTGGTGCGGGCCCTGCCGGGGCTCGCCCGCACCTACCGCGCCCGCGCCCACGGCTGCCTGGGCATCCTGGAGGGCCTGCGCCACTTCGGCTTCGGCCATCTGCTCGACGGCCTGCCCTAGCGACGGCCCGCTCAGCGGCTCTCCCCGCGTGCCTCCCGGGCCAGGGCCGCCTTGGTGCGGGCGCTGGCGACCCCCTGGCGGGGATCCTCGGGCCAGGGGTGGCGGGGGTAGCGACCGCGCAGCTCCCGGCGCACCTCGGCGTAGCTCTGGTTCCAGAAGCCGGCCAGGTCGCTGGTGACCGCCGCCGGGCGTCCGGCCGGAGACAGCAGCTCCACCCGCACCGGCAGTCGGCCATCCAGCACCATCGGCCCTTCCAGGCAGCCGAACATCTCCTGCAGCTTCACGGCCAGCACCGGGGTGCCGCTGCCGTAGTCCAACGGCACCCGGCGGCCGGAGGGCACCGGCTGGCTGAGGGGCAGCAGCCGATCCAGTTCCCTGCGCAGGGACCAGTCCAGATCCCCCCAGAGGATTTCCGAGAGGTCGAGCTGCTGCAGGTCCTGGAGGCTGCGCAGGCCGTCGAGATGGGGGCCCAGCCAGGCTCCCGGGTCCTGCTGCAGCCGCTCCGGTGAGCGGTCGGGCCAGGGCGCCCCCAGGTGCCGGTGGGCCAGCATCAGGCGCTGCTGCAGCTGGCGGCTGGTGCGGCACCAGGGGAGCACCTCCAGTCCGAGCCGTTCGAGACCCTCCAGCAGGGCCCGCTCCACCAGCTCGCCGCTGGCGTCCGGCCAGGGGCGGCGCTCCAGCACCAGGGCCCCGCTCCGCCGCAGCCGCTCGCACCGCACCCGCTGGTCGGTGCCGTCCCAGCGGGCTTCGGTCTCCTCCTCGATCTCCTCCGCCACCAGGGCCTCCAGGCCGCTGGGGGAGAGGGCCACCGCCAGCCGCACCCTGGCCTCCTGTCCCTGGCCGTCGACGCTGGCGATCGCCAGGGCTTCGGCGGCGGCGAGGGGATCCCCCGGGGGGAGCACGGCGCCGCGACCGCTGCGCATCAGGAAGCGCCCATCACCGCGGCCCCGGCCCAGGGCCAGCCGTTCCGGGTAGGCCCAGGCCAGCAGCTGGGCGGCGCGGCCGTCCTCCGAGTCACTGCTGTCTGTTTAACACATCTGACGC
>NZ_JAYGHZ010000074.1:0-6535 GCF_034931285.1 Synechococcus sp. BA-120 BA3 | reverse complement strand
AGCCAGGGCAGGGCCAGGCCCGGCGGATCCCAGCCCAGGCCGACGAACTCGGCCACGGTGAGCGGGAAGCGGCCCCGGGGGATCAGGGTCTGGGGCAGGTAGGCGAGCCGGGCCCGCAGCTCACGGGGCAGCTGGCCGCGGCTGCCCAGGCTGCAGCCCAGGAAGCGCACCTGGCCGGCCTGGCGGGGCAGGATGCCGAGGATGGCCTGCACCAGGGTGCTCTTGCCGGCCCCGTTGGGGCCGACCAGGGCCGTGTCGGACTCGGCCACCAGCTGGAAGCTGACGTCATCGACCGCCGTGACCCCCTCGCGCCGCACGCAGAGGTGGCTGACTTCGAGAACCATTTCGGCCATGGCCGCAGCCTACCCAGAAGCCCCACCGCCGGCCGCCGCCGCCGAGAATGGAGGCCGAACCCTGCGGCCCTTCCCCTGCCATGACCTGCCTCGCCGTGACCGGAGCTTCAGGCAAGACGGGCTGGCGGGTGGTGGAAGAGGCCCTGGGGCGGGGCTGGCGGGTGAAGGCGATCCTGCGGCCCAGCTCGGACGTGCCGCCGGGCCTGGCCGGTGCGGCTGGAGCTCGGTGATGCGGAGGCCCTGGCGGCGGCCTTGGAGGGCTGCGACGCCCTGGTCATCGCCACCGGGGCGCGGCCGTCGGTGGATCTGGCCGGGCCCCTGAAGGTGGATGCCCTGGCGATGCGTCCCCAGATCACCGCCTGCAGGGCGGCGGGTGTCAAGCGGGTGGTGCTGGTGAGCTCCCTGTGCAGCGGCCGCTGGCTGCATCCGTTGAATCTCTTCGGGCTGATCCTGGTGTGGAAGGGGGTGGGGGAGCGCTGGCTGGCCGCCAGCGGCCTGGAGTGGACGGTGGTGCGCCCCGGTGGGCTGAAGGAAACCGAGGAGGGGATCGACGCCGAGGGGATCCGCTACAGCGGGCCGGATGAGCAGGAGAGCGACAGCATTCCGCGGCGGCTGGTGGCGCGGGTGTGCCTGGATGCGGTGGAGAGCCCGGCCGCCATCGGCCGCATCATCGAGATCACCAGCAGCCCCCAGCAGCCGGCGGTGGGCCTGGGGGAGTGGCTGGCGAGCAGCGTCGCCTGACGGCGGCTGTAGGGTCGCCGCGGCGGTGGCGGCTCGATGCGCAAACCCACTCTCCTGCTGGTGTTGACGGTGCTGATCACCGCCGGAGCCAGCTACGCGGCCGCCAATCTGCTGCTGCGCCACGCCAGCCCCGCCAGTCCGCGCGTGGCGGCGGCGTTGCCACCCCTGCCAGGGGGCGTGGCCCTGGGGGATCCGACACCGAAATTCGTGGGGGAAACGCGGCTGCTGGCGATGGAGGCGATCGACGCCACCGCCTGGGCGCCGATGAACCAGGCGCTGGTGCAGCTGGCGCGCCGCTTCCTCGACTACCCCTTCAAGGGCTTCTCCCTCGATGGCGGCCCGAAGGAACAGCTGGTGCTGGATCTCACCAACTTCGACTGTTTCCTGTTCGTGGAGCAGTTGCTGGCCCTGAGCAACAGCCGCAAGGTGGACACCAAGGACGAAGGGGTGGAGCGCTTCACGCAGCATGTGCGGCGGCTGCGCTACGTCAATGGCGAGGTGGACTACTGCCGGCGGCAGCACTACTTCAGTCGCTGGGCCGAGGCGGCCGAGCGCAACGGCTACGTGGTGAACATCACCCCGTTCCTGCCCGGGGCCAGCAAGCGCACGGTCGCGCTCAACTTCATGAGCAACCACATCAAGAGCTACAAGCCGATGCAGCTGGCCCGCAACAAGCAGTGCATCACGGAGCTGGAGAAGGATCTGGTGTTGGAGCAGGCCTACATCCCGCTGGCGGCGCTGCCGGGGGTGCTGCCCTCACTGCGCAACGGCGACATCTTCGCGCTGGTGACGAAGGTGCCGGGGCTGGATGTGACCCACGTGGGCTTCCTGGAGAAGCGCGACGGGGTGGTGGATGCGATCCACGCGGCGGAGGGGGCGGGAGTGATCCGCAGTGAGAACTTGGCGAATTACGCGGCCCGGGTGCCGGATGTGATCGGGGTGGCGATTGTGCGGCCGAGGCCGAACGATGGAGCGGTGAGGGTCCCGACGACGTCGACCCGAGAAACAGCTCCAGGCTGAATCAGCATCTTCAGCCGGCCCCACTGCGCCGGTCACCTTCGGACAGTCGGCCGATGCCCCTCTCGACAGGGCGTGCAGGCCCAGCAGGCCCACGAGCAGGAAGCTGGCATCCGACACGTCCCCATCGTGTCGCGGCCAGGTCATCGGTTTTGGCAGGCTGGCTGCTTCTCCCGGTGGCCGGATGCCCCATCACCAGGATCGTCCCTCCAAAACCTGCCCGGTCTGCGGACGACCCTTCCAGTGGCGCCGGAAGTGGAAGGATGTCTGGGAGGAGGTGCGGTACTGCTCCGAGCGCTGCCGCCGCAACCGCCCCCGTGCGGATCCCTCCGAAGGCGCTCAGAGCTCGAATTCCGCCACCAGCGCCGCATGATCCGAGCCCGGATCGGCGGCCCGGTCGGAGGGTGTCTCGGACATCGACGGCAGATGGTCGCCGGCCAGCACCGTGCGTGCCACGGGGATATTGCCGGGATTCACCAGCCGGTGGCTGGCCAGGATGTGGTCGATCAGTTCGCCCCGTCCCTGGAAGCGACGGCTGAAGGGGGACGCGGTCGGGGGTTCTCCGTTCGGGCCGGCATTGAGCAGCGGCGCCAGGTTCCAGAGGCGATAGCCATCGCCCTTGTCGCCCCGCCGGAATCCCTCGGTGCCCAGTTCCGAGCCGCTCGGCCCTTGCAGGATCTGGGTGGTGGCGGCGTCCGTCGCATCGTTGAGATCACCGCAGACCACCACCGCCTTCTGGCGACCCATGCCTTCGTCCGGGTCTGGTGATCCGGCGCAGCTGGAGAGAATCTGGTTGACCCGATCCCGCAGCGTCACCGCTTCGATGGTGCGCCGGTAGAGGCCGTAGGCGGCATAGCGATAGCGCTCGTTTTCGTCGTTCGGGGCGAACTGGCTGCCCTCCACCAGCCCGTTCTGGCGGGCGTAGGAGATCAGTTTCGATTTGAAATGGGCCGTGATGATCCTCACCGGGTGCCCCTCGATCTCGATCACCACCTCCAGGGCGCCACGCCCCAGGGAGGCGGTGAGGGACTCATCCGCTGGGGTGGCCGGATCGTCGAACACCGGATCCCTGGCCTGGACCGGGGCGATCATCTCGGGGAAGGCCACGATCGAGCGGCTGGTGCTGAAGGGGTAACGGGACAGAAAGGCCACCCGGATGCCCCGGCCATCCGGTACGCCCTCCAGGGCGTGGGGCAGCAGGTGGGCCAGCGCCGCCTGCAGCGCCTGCAGGGCACCAGCCGGGCCGATCTCCTGCAGGGCGAGCACGTCCGGCCGCTGGCTGTCGATCACGGAGGCAAGGGTGGCCAGCTTGGCCTGAAAACGGGAGCGCGCCTGCTCGCTGGCGTCGTCCTCCGGGAGGAACAGGTTCTCCACGTTCCAGCACATCAGGATGAAACTGGCCATCGGCTCTCTCGGCAGGGGGGGTGCTCCCCCATGGGCGTAGCCACCGCCGATGAAATCTGCAGGTGCTCAGGCGAGGATCAGGTTGGAGGCCGAGAACTGGACCGGTCCCATCAACATCACTTCGAAGTCGCTGCTGCCGTTGCCATCGAGATCTCCCTGCAGGAGGGCGTGATTCTGCCGGCGGTTCTGCTCCAGCCGCAGCTGGCCCGCCACCCCGTAGAACGCCCTCGCGCCGATCCAGGTGAAGGGCTGCAGGCCAGCCTGCCGGCTGTCGGCATCGACCCTCGAGAGGTCGATCCTGTCGTCCGCAGCGAAGTCGGTGATCACGTCGCGTCGCTCCGGGCTGCTCAGGCTGCTGTCGGCGCGGACATAGACGAAGGTGTCACGGCCGCCTCCGACCAGACCTCTCCACTGGGCCGGCGCTCCGGGAACAGCGAAGAACGCCAGGTCGCGGAAGCTGTTCGGTGCGGCCCAGTTCGGTGCCAGAGGGGCTCCAGCCAGCAAGTCAGCGCCGTAGCCGCCCGAGATGATGTCGGGTCCGCCGGTGCCGACGATGCCGTCATTGGCGCTGGTGCCGATGGTGGACGGGGCCAGGGCTCCGATGGTGAGGCTGACATTGGCGATCGCGGCGACCGTGAAGGTGCCGTAGTAATCGTCCTTCGACGCGGTGTAGAAGCCGACGAAGTTTGGATTGCCCGCTGTCGGTGAGGTTCCGGCCGTGTCGGGGAGTCGTCCGGCCGCCTTCTCCCGCCCCGCCTGGGCGCGGAGGATGGACGTGTAGGCATTCGATTCAAAGGAATAGTTCGGCGTCGGTTTGTCCGCACTGGGGTCGGCCGTCGTGTAGCCGTAGTTCCACACGTTCCAGTTGTCGGCAAAGAGCTGTTCCCCCCGGGGCTGGGGCACCTGCGCCCCCAGACCGCCATTCATGGCGCTCCAGGAGGTGTTGGTGGAGAAGTCAAAGCCGAAGGCGGGATAGGTCTGCTGGGGATTCAGGCTGCTGGCGCCGGCGGCGCGGGGGTAACCGAAGGGGGAGGGGCCGTAGGGCACCTGCTCGAGGAACTGGATCCAGCCCGCGGGAGCGTTCGGCGGCCAGTAAGCCGGTTGCCCGTTCTGCACCGCGTTGGCCATGATCACCTGCTGCTGCCAGAGCCGCATCGGGCCGACGAATCGCCGGTTCGCGGCATCCCAGAGATTCGATGCTGTCCCGACACCCTTTCCCGAGGCGGCGCTGGTGACGAATCCGCCGGGGGGCAGGGCGGCGAAATCCATGGCGATCGCCGCCGCGTCCAGGAAGCCGAAGTTGTGGATGCTGCCGCTGCTGTCGGTGATGTTGGTCTGGATCGGATAGGCCCAGTCGTCGATGTAGGACATGTCAGCGGAAAAGCCGCTGCCATCAATGGTGTATTCGTAGAAGGAGAAGGGCGCTGTGGTGTTCCAGCCGATCGGTTCCTGGCCAGGGTTGGCGAACAGCGTGGCGGTGCTCGAGACGTAGATCCTCATCTGAGGAGCGGCCTCGATGGCCAGGGTGTTCAGGCCCGGCGAGAGGGTGCTGGCCTGGCCGGGTGGGATGGGCTGAACGCTGAATCCTGGCCCGACGACGTAGTAATAGAGGCTGCCTCCCGACTGGTTGTTGATGGTCAGGGAGGCGGTGGCCATGGTCCAGCTCGATACCCGATTCCAACGTAGGTGTCACCGGATGGACGTCAGCCAGCGGGCGCTGCGCTGCAGTCCTTCGTCGCAGTCGCCCTGCATCAGCAGGCCCGCCCCACCCCACAGCAGCCGCGGGGCCAGATCCAGCGGGCCGCCCCCCAGCTCCCGCAGCGGCCTGAAGCCGAGCCGCCGGAAGTAGCGCCGCAGCCGCCGGTGCTGGCGCTCCCCATCGCGGATGGCCAGCAGGCGGGCCGAGCGGCAGGGCGTCTCCTCCAGGGCCCAGGCGAAGGTGGCGGCCCAGATCAGCGGTCCCACGGCTCCGCTCCGCTCCCCCTGCACCCGCATCGTGTCGAGCCGCAGGCCATCGGCCAGGGGCAGGCACCAGCCCTTGAGCTCCCCCAGCAGCAGCGGCGGCTGCTCCGCCCGGGGGCGCGCCACCGCCACCCGCAGGCCCCGCACCCCCGCCAAGTCCTGCACCTGCAGCCGCAGCAGCAGGCTGCGCTCCCGTGCCTGCCGCTCCAGCTCCTCCAGCGTCAGCATGGGGGTCAGGCCGGCGGCGGCGGGAAGGGCTCGGCGGCCAGCACCGCCTCCAGGGGGAGCGGTCCGTGGATGTGGGGGAAGCATTCGCCGCTCTCCGGGGCGGGCTCCCAGCGCAGCGGCGCGCCCAGGCGCCGGGGGTCGATGGTCAGCAGCAGCACCTCCTCCGCATCGGTGTAGAAGCGGTCGAAGGTGGCCTCCACCTGATCGGCCCCGCTGGCATGGATGAAGCCCACCTCCTGCAGCGACTGGCCGCGGGTCGAGCGCTCGTACAACCCGCGGGCTTTGGCCTGGCGCCATTCCCCGGCCAGGGCCAGGTGGTAGATCCACTGCTCAGAGCGCCAGGGCCGCCGTGGCGCCCAGGGCTCGGCCATCACCGCGGCCAGATCGGCCCCCTGCAGGAAGCGCTGCAACCAGTCCTGCAGCGGCGCCAGATCGCCCAGCTGGTCGAACCCCTCCGGATCGGCGAGTCGGAACTGGCGCACGAAGGGCAGCAGGGCCAGATCGGCCAGGGACGCCCGCCCCCCCACCAGCCAGCCGCCGGTCCCCAGGGCGGCGCTCCAGGCCCGCAGGATCGCCAATGCAGCGCAGCGGTGCTGCTCCCGGTCGTCCCCGGGATGGCGGTGGGCGTACTTGAAGCGGTCGAGGTGGTGCTTGAAAGCCCCGTCGTTCTCGGCGATCAGGGCGTCGATCCGGGCCCGCTCCCCGGCGGCGGCGCCATCCGCTCCCCCCTCAGCCCCGTGTCGCCGCAGGTCGCCGGGGTCGTGGCGCTCCAGGGCCCAGGCCATCACCGCCAGGCTGTCCGGCAGCACCCGGCCGGCCCCGTGGGGACC
>NZ_JAYGHZ010000073.1:0-6590 GCF_034931285.1 Synechococcus sp. BA-120 BA3 | reverse complement strand
TCCACCTGCAGCTGCTGCAGGGCCTGGCGCACCGCCGCCAGCCGCTCCTGCAGGGCCTGGAGGGCGGCGTCGGCCGTGGCGGCCTCCGCCTCCAGCGACAGGGAGAACGACAGCCGACGGGTGGGGCGCTCCTGCTCGGCGCTGCCCCTGGCCTCCAGCAGGGTGCCGTCACAGCGCAGCTGCACCTGGGCGACGGCGGCAGCGGGCCCGCTGGCGAGCGCCGCCAGACCCAGCAGGGCGGCGAGGGGACCCAGGACGATCGGGCGCATGGCAGGGGAAACGGCTGGGGCCAGCCTGCTCGCACCCGGGGCCGAACACCAGGATCGGCGGCAGGATGGGGCGATCGAAGCGAGCGTCTTGGCCCTGCTGCAGATCTGGATCGGCGCCCTGGCCGCCACGGCCGGGCTGCTGGTGCTGGCCCGCCTCTGCCGTCACCGGGCCCTTCCGGCCATGCCGCTGCGGCTGCCGCTGCTGGCGATCGCCGCCTGGGCCCTGCTCAGCTCGCTGCCGCTGCAGGGGTTGCCGCCGGCCTACCGGGTGTGGGTACTGCTCACCGACGACCTGCTGCTCACCTACGCCGCCATCCTCCTGGCCCTGTGGGCGCTGCTGCAGGTTCCCGCCCACCTGGGGCTGTGGCGCCCGCCGCCGCAGCTGCTGCTGCAGTTGCTCACCCTTGGCAGCGGTGCCCTGGCCACGGTGGTGCTGGTGCGCCAGTCGGCACGGCTCGACCTGGTGGGCCTGGTGACCACCTCCGCCGTGCTCACCGCCGTGATCGGCCTGGCCGCCCAGGAGTCCCTCAAGGACCTGTTCGCGGGCCTGGAGCTGCAACTGGGGGACGACTTCACCGAAGGCGACTTCCTGGAGCTGGACCAGGGGGTGCGCGGGGTGGTGGTGCAGGTGAGCTGGCGGGACACCATGCTCCGCAACATGGACGGCCAGGTGGTGGTCGTGCCCAACAGCCTCGTCACCGAGAGGGTGCTGCGCAACCTGGGGCGCTCCGGCGCCGTCAGCAACCGCTTCAGCGTCGGCCTCGACTACGACCTGCCGCCCGCCCAGGCCAGGGCCCTGCTCGAAACGGTGGTGCTCCAGCATCCCGGGGTGCTGCGGGAGCCGGCCCCCAGGATCAGGGTCAAGGAGTTCCAGGACAGCGCCATCGCCTACGAGCTGCAGGTGTGGCAGCGGGAGCTGGGGGACGGCGCCATCGGCGACCTGCGCAGCGACCTGCTCGAGCAGATCTGGTACGCCCTGGCCCGGGAGGGGCAGAGCATCCCCTTCCCGGTGCGGGAGCTGCAGCCGCGCCGCTCCCGGGATCGCCCCCAGCGGCCCTCCCGACCCTCCCCCCAGGTGTGCTGCCAGACCCTGGCCAGCGAGGGCCTCTTCACCGACCTGAGCGCCGAGCAGCTCGAGACCCTGGTGGAGGGCAGCCACCTGGTGACCTACGGCCCCGGCGAGGCGGTGGTGCAGGAGGGGGCCGAGGGCCGCTCGATGTTCCACGTGCTGCGGGGGAACGTGGAGATCCTCAAGGAGCTGGAGCCCGGCCACACCGTGGCCGTGCGCCGGCTGGGGCCGGGCGAGGTGTTCGGCGAGATGACCCTCTTCCTCGACGCCCCGCGCAGCGCCACGGTGCGGGCCACCGAGGAATGCCTGCTGCTCGAGGTGGACCGGGACAGCATCAAGGGCCTGCTGGACGAGAATCCAGACCTGCTGGAGCGCTTCGCCGCCATGGTGCAGGAGCGGCAGGCGGAGCTGCGGAACCTCGACCGCGAACAGCACACGGAACGCTCCAATGCCCTGCTGGACACGATGAAGCGGCTCTTCGACGCCTTCAAGGGCAACTGATGGACAGCGGAACCCCGCCCGGCTCCAGGGCAGCGACCTGGCTGGCACGGCTGAAGGCCCTGCCTCTGGGGGATGGCCTGCGCTCGCTCGTCCCCTACGCCGCCGCCGGCCTGCTGCTGCTGGCGCTGCAGCGCAGCCCGGTCAACGAAACCCTCAACCTGCTGCTCTACGACCTGATCACCAGCCTGCGTCCGGCGCCGCCCGGCACGGACAAACCGATCACGATCATCGGCATCGACGAATCGGACCTGGCCACCTACGGCTTTCCCATCGACGACCGGGTGCTGTGCGAGGCGATCGACCGGCTGCTCGCCGGAGGGGCGGTGGTGATCGGCCTCGACATCTACCGAGACCAGGGCGTGGGCCCCGACCAGGCCTGCCTGCGGCAGCGCTTTCGAGACAATCCTCGCCTCGTCTCGATCTTCAACGTGGCCGAAGCCATCGGCCCGGTGCCGGGGACGCCGGCCGATCGGCGCGGGTTCAACGATCTGGTGCTCGATGCCGACGGGGTGATCCGCCGCGATCTGGTGCATGTGGCGGGCCAGGACGAAGCCACCGTCTCCCTTCCCCTGCGGCTGCTGGAGCTGGGCCGGGGCCAGCGCAGCCTGCGGCAGCGGCTCGAGAAGGGGAGCGAACCGGGCCCCTGGCTGGAGCCGGCATCGGGGGGCTACGACCAGCTCGATGCCGCCGGCTACCAGCAGATGCTGTCCTTCCACCAGCTCGGCAGCTTCCACCTCTGGAACCTCCAGGATGTGCTGGGCCGCCGGCCGATCCCCGCGGACCAGATCCGCGGCCACATCGTGCTGATCGGCAGCACCGCGCCGAGCCTGCGGGACCTGTTCCCGGTGCCCCACACCCGCTCCGCCCTCGGGGCGAAACAGCTGCAGGTGCCGGGGGTGGAGATCCACGCCCATCGCCTCGCCGCCCTGATGGATCGCACTGTGGCCGGCGACCCGCGGCGGTTGCGGACGCTGCCGGGCTGGGTGGAGCGGCTCGCCGAGGTGGTGGCGGTGGTGCTGGGGATCGTGCTGGGGGAGGCCTTCGTGCTGCTGCGCCGCAGCGTGATCGTGGTGGGACTGGTGGCGGTGCTGATGGTCGGTGGCGCCGTGCTGCTGCTCTACAACGCCGTCTGGGTGGGGCTGAGCCTGCCCCTGACGGGTTTCATCGCCATGGCCGGTGCGGGCTGGGTGCGCCGCGGTGCCTCCAGCCAGAAGCAGCGCCAGCAGATCGAGCGCCTGCTCGGCCAGACCACCTCCCCGGCCGTGGCCCGCCAGCTCTGGAACCAGCGCGATGGGCTGCTCAGCGATGGGCGCTTCGAGGGGCGCCAGCTGCCGGTCACCGTGCTGATGTCGGACACCTGCTCGTTCACGGGCGTGTCGGAGCGGCTCAGTCCCGGAGAGCTGCTCGACTGGCTGAACCGGGGCATGGCCCTGTTCGTCCCCGCGATCACGCGCCGGGGCGGGATGGTCAACAAGTTCACCGGCGACGGCCTGCTGGCGGTCTTCGGGGCCCCGCTGAGCAGCGGCGAGGAGGCGGATGCCAAGGCCGCCATCGACGCCGCCCTGGCCATCCAGCGCGCCGTGGCCACCCTGAACGAGGAGTTCCAGAAGGAGGGACTGCCGGCGATGGCGCTGCGCATCGGTGTTCACTCCGGGGCCGTGCTGGCCGGATCGATGGGCAGCAGCGAACGGCTGGAATACGCCGTGATCGGCGATGCCGTGAACTGTGCCGCCCGGCTGGAGAGCCTCGACAAGCAGCGTCAGACCAATCTCTGCCGGGTGCTGGTGTCGTCCAGCACGGTGGAGCTGCTGCCCAAGGGCCTTCCGCTGGAGTGGCTCGACTGGGGGGCGATCAACGTCAAGGGGCGCACCGAGCCCCTGCGCATCTGGGAGCTGCGGGGCGGCCTCAGGCGGGGCAACGCACTGGAATCCGCTCGGGCCACTGGGCCGTGATCAGGTCGGACAGACCGAAGGCGGTGCCGACCTCCTCGCGGGGCACGCTGGCGCCACAGGAGCGCTGCAGCCTGGCCAGGGACGCCTGCACAGCCCCATCCTCCTTGGAGGCATCGGTCACCAGCAGGCTGAGGGCCGGCGGTGATTCGGCGGCCACGAAGTTGAGCGGATCGGCGGCAGTGGGGGTCGCCGCGGCCCCGGGGCAGAGGTAGCTCGACTCCCACATCGTCGGCACCTTCACCGGGGGCAGGGCGATCAGGGTGATGCCCGGGCCGGAAGCCGGCAGCACCCGGCGCTGGCCCGAGGCCATCGAACCATCGGCGGTGCCGCGGCCGCTGAGGGGGCGGAAGGTGATCTCCAGCGGGCTGGGGGAGGCGCTGGGGCCTTCCAGCAGCCCGAGGGTGCGGTCCTTGCCGGGGGCGAAGACGCTGCTGGCCGGCACCAGGTGGGCCAGCAGGCGGCTGGAGCAGTCACCGCGGGTGCCTCCGCCGACCCGTCGCCCCGGGAAGGTCTTGCGCAGATCGCTCTGGGCCTGGGCCTGCGGCGGCTCCTGCGCCGCCAGCGGGGCCAGGGTGAGAAGGGCGGCCACCAGCACCTTGCCGGCGGCCCTTCGCTTGGTGGTCGCGTTGAGCAAAATCAGTGTCTTCATGATCACAGGTGGCGACAACGTTTCATGACAACCAGAACCCCGACGATGCCTGCCGGATCGCCAGCCAGGCCCAGAGGAGCTTGGTGATGATGTGAAGCGCCTGATCGAACGACAGGCTCCAGAGACGACGGCATTTGCCGAAGTCAATCAACAGATGCACCATCCACTCTGCCACACCAAAAAGGGGTGACTGGGTGATCGCTCCCACCAGAAAACCATGGATGGCGGCATGGGAGGTGAGCCACCAACCCCAGCCGAGGGTGACACCGCAGCCGGGACATTTCTCCCGGGCCATGCGATCGCTCTGGAGCCCGAAATCCCCGACGAAGTGGGCCATCGCCAGCATCAGAAAGACGTTGAAGACGGCTGGAAGATCAGGCACGGAATCAAGAACCGGGATGACCGGAAAAGCTCATCAGGTGAGGCAGGGGGAGCGAGCCGGGCCCTGGAGCCCGTTGGTGTGGCCTCACCAGGGAGTCCCGATCAACTGAACCCCGGCCCAGAAGTAGGGATGGGTCACGCCTGCCGCAATCCGACGCCGCTGGGATGGGCTCAGCTCCGTGAGAAGGGGAACGCCATCGGACCCGATGACCTTATCGCCTTCCAACCTCACCTTGCCAGTGGACATGGCCTGGCGGGTGGCCCGCAGAGCTTCGGCTTTCTGCATCCCCCGATCGAGGAAGCGATAAAGCTGCAGGAAATAGGCGGAGGTGGCGACATCATCGACATACCAGAGCGTGCCGATGGCGCTGCGCGATCCCGCCTGCAGGGCCAGGCCGGCGAACCCGAGCTCACTGTCGCTGTCGCCCAGGGCCGTGCGACAGGCGCTGAGCACGAACAGCTCCAGCGGGCTGCCGCTGCGCTGCTGGCGCAGGCGGGCGAACTCCTGCAGGCTCACCGAGCCGGTGCCGGTGTAGATGCGGGCCTGGGAGGGCCCACCGGGCAGGAACTCGGCATGGGTGGCCACGTGCAGGCGCTCGTAGCGCGGGTCGGCCGCGCGGCTCAGCAGCACCTCCGGTGAAAAGCTCCTGTTCAGGAACCGGTCGACCCCGACCCCCTCCGGGATGCCGGCCAGCTCATCGGGCACCAGGGGCAGGGGGCTGAGCCCCTCGAACTCCGAGGCACCCGCCGCCAGCACCCGCCCCCGGGTCTGGCGCGGCGGGCCGAAGGAGGTGAGGTTGAGGGACGGGGTGATCGAGAAGCCGTAGCGATCGCCGAAATAGCTGGTGCCGTCGTGGAGGGCCGCGAAGGGAAGACCCTGGAGGCCCCGGTCGGCGACGATCACCAGGGTGGTGATGCCCTTGGCCCGGAGCTCCGCCGCGATGGGCTCGATGACGGCCCGGTGGATCTGCCGGGACGGGGAGTCCGGATTCTCCACCTGGAGGGGCTCCAGGCGAGCCAGCTGCCGGTACAGCGCCCGCAGCTGATCCCCGAAGCGCTCCCTGGAGAGCTCGACGCGCTTGCCGACCGGCTCCCCCCGGCGGCTGAGCAGGATCAGATCGAGGAACGAGTTGGCCGGCGTCGAGCCGGTGGCATCGGCGGCCTTGGGCTCCTGGCCCGTCGCCGGCTTCGGATCCTGGCCCGCCGCCGGCTTCTGCTCGGTGAAGGACACCATCAGCACCGCCGGATTGAAGCGCTCGTCGTCCTTGTCCCCCTTCTGGGAGGCCTTGCTCAGCAGCTGTTGCAGTTCCTCGAGGCGCAGGGTTCCGCCGGATTCCCCCGCCACTCCCACATCCCCGAGGGTCCGGCGCACGTCCTCGGTGCGCTGCTGATCGCCATCGGTGATCGCCGCGGCCACCAGGGCCGGGGAGAGGGTGGAGGTGGTGGCCGTGAGCGGGCCGGGCACGGGCATCGACCCGCCGGTGAGGCTGAAATCGGCCTCCGAAAGGTTCACCGCCAGGGCATCGGAGCCCACCCCGCGCCGGCTGCTGGTGAGGGTGGAGCCGAAGGGGGTTGTCTGGGTCGACGGAAAGATGCGGTACCCGAGATCGGGCAGGAGGAACGACGGGCTCGACGGGGAAAGCGGCGACGGGGTCGACGGTGACGGCGTTGACGGTGACGGGGCAGCTGGCGCGGTGACCATCTGGGGCGCCATCGGCGTGACCGGCGGGCTGGGCGTGACGGGGACGGCGGGCGGGGTGGGGATGATG
>NZ_JAYGHZ010000072.1:0-6714 GCF_034931285.1 Synechococcus sp. BA-120 BA3 | reverse complement strand
GGGGCCCTCCCTCAGCCTGCTGGCGGACGGGGTCGACCAGGCGGCCCCCTTCTTCGAGACGCCGCAGCCGGATGAGGCCGCCCTGGCCCTGCGGACCGACGCCCCCAGCCGCGCCGCCCTGGCGGCCCTGCTGGAGCAGCTGCCGGAGGGACCGCTCGAGGCCGAGGCCGCCCAGGCGCTGCTGGGGGCCGCCGCCACGGCCGCGGGGGTCAAGAAAGGGGTGCTGATGAAGGGCCTGCGGGCCGCCCTGCTGGGCAGCCTCAAGGGGCCCGACCTGCTCACCACCTGGCTGCTGCTGCACCGGCTCGGCAGCGACCGGGAGCGGATCGCCACGGCCCTCTGACCCTCAGTCGTCGAGGGCGCCGTAGATCGGCTCCACCCGGATCGCCTGGACGCTGCCGGCCCGCAGCACCAGGAACTCGCTGGTCAGGTCGCTGATCGGCACGTTGACGAAGGTGTCGAGGGCCGCCGCGTTCAGCACGCCGCCGTACCAGTTCTGGAAATCTTCGAGGGTGTTGAAGTGCACCTCCTGGTGGTGACCGCCGGTCAGGAACAGGTGGATGGCGTAGCGGCGGGGGGTGCGGGCCATGGGGCGGCGGCGGCTGGTCGCCCACAGGATGGCCCATAGGGCCGCAACAGGCTTGTGGCCGGTCGGTAGAGGGGATGGAGCGGGGCACCGGAGGCGGTGAGGCCCAGACACACCAGCCTGGAGCGGTGGGGTTCCAGCAGCTGCAGCACCCGTTCGTCCTGACCCGAGCGGCGGCCGCCGTTACCCCAGCCCAGCCAGATCGGCGGAGTCGCCTCGCCGGCCTGCAGCCGCCGCCGGATCCAGGCCGGATTGGCGGCGCCCACCGGATCGGCGGCCAGGGCCAGGGCGGCAGGGCGGGGGCTGATGCGGGCGAAGAGGTTGAGCACCTCCAGGCCGCCGTAGCCCCAGCCGGCGGCGAAGGCCATCAGCCGCCGCAGGGTGGGGTCGTCGTGGCGGTGGTCGGCGCGGGAGGGGTTGAGGCCGATGAACAGCAGCCGGCTGCCCCGGGGCTCCCAGACGCGCTCCAGCCACCAGCGGTACTGGCCGCAGCGACTGAAGACGGCCCGGCCGGTGGCGTTCACGGCGCTTCCGGGCCGCCGGATGGCAGGCTGTGGCGGCCAGCGGACGGATCCCGGAAACGGCCATGGAGCGGGACAAGCCCCTGTTGCTGCTGGTGGACGGCCACTCCCTGGCCTTCCGCAGCTTCTACGCCTTCGCCAAGGGCGGCGAGGGGGGACTGAGCACCAAGGACGGGGTGCCCACCAGCGTCACCTACGGCTTCCTCAAGGCCCTGCTCGACAACTGCAAGGGCCTGGCCCCCCAGGGGGTGGTGATCGCCTTCGACACGGCCGAACCCACCTTCCGCCACGAGGCGGACGCCGCCTACAAGGCCCACCGCGAGGAGGCGCCAGAACACTTCTTCGCCGATCTGGCCAACCTGCAGACCATCCTGCGGGACTGCCTCGACCTGCCCCTGTCGATGGCGCCGGGCTACGAGGCCGACGACGTGCTCGGCACCCTGGCCAACCGGGCGGCGGGCGAGGGCTGGCGGGTGCGGATCCTCTCCGGCGACCGCGACCTGTTCCAGCTGGTGGACGACGAGCGCGACATCGCCGTGCTCTACATGGGCGGCGGCCCCTACGCCAAGAACAGCGGCCCGACGGAGATCCGCCGGGCCCAGGTGATCGAGAAGCTGGGGGTGCCGCCGGAGGGGGTGGTGGACCTCAAGGCCCTCACCGGCGACAGTTCCGACAACATCCCCGGGGTCAAGGGGGTGGGTCCCAAGACCGCCCTCACCCTGCTGAAGGCCCACGGCGACCTGGACGGCATCTACGCCGCCCTCGACCAGCAGAAGGGGGCCCTCAAGACCAAGCTGGAGACCGACCGGGAGAACGCCTTCCGCTCCCGGATGCTGGCGGAGATCCTGGTGCAGATCCCGTTGCCCGAGGAGCCGCGCCTGGCCCTGGGGCGGGTGGACAGCGAGGGGCTGGGGGCGCGGCTGAGCGAGCTGGAGCTGTTCAGCCTGGTGAAGCAGACCGAGGGCTTCGCCCGGCTGTTCTCTTCGGAGCCTCCCGAACCCGCCACCGCCAGCGCCACCGCCGAGCCTGCCGCCAGCGCCACCAGCGAGTCCCCGGCCCCGGAGTCCGCAGCCCCGGAGCCCGAGGCCGAAGGCGGCCTGCCCGAACTGCGGCCGCAGCTGGTCACCAGCCCCGAGGCCCTGGCCGCCCTGATCGAGCGGCTGATGGGCTGCACCGACCCGGCGGCACCGGTGGCCCTCGACACCGAGACCACCTCCCTCAATCCCTTCAAGGCGGAGCTGGTGGGGATCGGCCTCTGCTGGGGGGAGGGCCTGGCGGATCTGGCCTACGTGCCCATCGGCCACCACAGCCCGCCCGCCGCCGACCTGCTCACCGCGGCGCCGCCGGCGCCGGAGCAGCTGCCCCTCGATGCGGTGCTGCTGGCCCTGGGACCCTGGCTGGCCAGCACCAGCCACCCCAAGGCGCTCCAGAACGCCAAGTACGACCGCCTGATCCTGCTGCGCCATGGGCTGCCCCTGGCCGGTGTGGTGATGGACACCCTGCTGGCGGACTACCTGCGGGATGCCAACGCCAAGCATGGCCTGGAGGCGATGGCGGCGCGGGAGTTCGGGCTGCACCCCACCACCTACGGCGATCTGGTGGCCAAGGGGCAGAACTTCGCCGACGTGCCGATTGAGGCCGCCGCCCGCTACTGCGCCATGGACGTGCACCTCACCCGGCGCCTGGGGGCCGTGCTGGCGGGGCAGCTGGCGGCGATGGGGCCCCAGCTGCCCCTGCTGCTGCAGCAGGTGGAGCTGCCCCTGGAGCCGGTGCTGGCCCAGATGGAGGCCACCGGCATCCGCATCGATGTGCCCTACCTCAAGGAGCTGGCCGTGGAGCTCAGCACCACCCTGGCCCGACTGGAGCAGGAGGCCCAGGCGGCTGCGGGGGTGGACTTCAACCTGGCCTCCCCCAAACAGCTCGGGGAGCTGCTGTTCGACACCCTGGGCCTCGACCGCAAGAAGTCGCGGCGCACCAAGACCGGCTGGAGCACCGATGCGGCGGTGCTGGAGAAGCTGGAGGACGACCATCCGGTGGTGAAGCTGGTGCTGGAGCACCGCACCCTCAGCAAGCTGCTGAGCACCTACGTGGAGGCGCTGCCGGCCCTGGTGGAGCCGGAGACCGGGCGGGTGCACACCGATTTCAACCAGGCGGTCACCGCCACCGGGCGGCTGAGCAGCAGCAACCCCAACCTGCAGAACATCCCCATCCGCACCGAGTTCAGCCGCCGCATCCGCAAGGCCTTCCTGCCCCAGGAGGGCTGGCGGATGATCAGCGCCGACTACTCCCAGATCGAGCTGCGCATCCTCACCCACCTTTCGGGTGAGCCGGTGCTGGTGCAGGCCTTCAACGCGGGCGACGACGTCCACGCCCTCACCGCCCGGCTGCTGCTCGAGACCGACACGGTGACGCCCGAGGAGCGGCGGCTGGGCAAGACGATCAACTTCGGGGTGATCTACGGCATGGGGGCCCAGCGGCTGGCCCGTGAAACCGGCATGGGCCAGGCGCGGGCCAAGGAGTTCCTGAGCCTCTACAAGCAGCGCTACCCGAAGGTGTTCCTGTACCTGGAGCTGCAGGAGCGGCTGGCCCTCAGCCGCGGCTACGTGGAGACGATCCTGGGGCGGCGGCGGCCGTTCCAGTTCGATCCGGGCGGCCTCGGCCGGCTGCTGGGCAAGGATCCGCTGGAGATCGACCTGGAGGTGGCCCGCCGCGGCGGCATGGAGGCCCAGCAGCTGCGGGCGGCCGCCAATGCTCCGATCCAGGGCTCCAGTGCCGACATCATCAAGCTGGCGATGGTGGGCCTGCAGCAGGCGCTGACGGCGGCGAACCTGCCGGCCCGGCTGCTGCTGCAGGTGCACGACGAGCTGGTGCTGGAGGCGGCCCCGGAGGCGCTCGAGGAGGTGCGGGAGCTCACCCGCCGCACCATGGAGCAGGCGGTGCAGCTGCTGGTGCCGCTGGCGGTCGACACCGGTGTCGGCCCCAACTGGATGGAGGCGAAATAGCCGCCTGAGACCACCTGGCGGTGGGGTGGCATCCCGGTGACAGCACGGTGTCGCCATCCCACCAGCCGCCGGGCACCACGATCAAGCCGATTCGATGGGAGCGACCCGACAGTCATGGGGCCCAGCCAAGAGGCACGGATCCCATGGCCAGCCCCACCCCCAATCAGGACGAGAACCTCGTCACCGGTCCACATCCCTTCGCGGGGAATTTCCACAAGACCCTGCCCCACAACCGCTTCGGCGAGGTGGACGTGGCCGCCTACCGGCGCTTCGAGCGGACCTGCGTCGCCATCGAGGCCGGTGCTCCGATCAACTTCGAGAGCGTGGCGGAGGGCCCGGTGGCCCCGTCCTCGCCGGATGTCCCCCAGACGGCGTTCAAGATCAGCTCAGGCGACACCCCCGCCATCCAGGAGCTGGGCATGGCGGCCGCGAAGCTCACCAGCCCCCTGGCCGGCGCCGCGGCCGAGGGTTTCGGGCCCGACCCGAAAACCCTTGAGATGCCACCGGCACCCAGCATCCAGTCGATCTCCGCCACCGCGGAAATGGTGGAGCTGTACTGGATGGCGCTGCTGCGCGACGCGCCCCTGGTGGCCTTCCAGTTCGACCGCACAGCCCCCGAAGGCGGCTATGCGGACGTGGGCGGACACGACGGGGAGCTGGGCTACGGCGTCGCCAGCCGGATCGGGACAGCCCGCCAGGCGGTGAACCGCTGCTTCGATGCCGCCGTGCGCCTCGACAGCGATCCCGGCCGGCTGTGCACCCCCCTGGATCTGGCGCCGGGTGGCGGCGGCGCCCGCATCGACCTTCACACCCTCTTCCGCAGCGGCCTGCCCGGTGAGGACGCCGGACCGCTGCTGAGCCAGTTCTTCCTGCAGAACGTCGGTTACGGCACCCAGACGATCGACCAGAGCCAGGTGCCCTACATCGCCAAGCGGGATTTCCTGGTCACCCACGGGGACTGGCTGCTGGCGCAGAACACCGGCAAGGACGCCTATGGCCGGGATTACGGCAACGGCAACAATTACGGCGACCAGCTGCACCGGGGTGCCAGCTACTACCCGCCGGGCAACGGCCGCCGCCTGATCAGCACGATGCGTGACCTGGCTCGGTTCGTGAACCGCGATGCCCTGCATCAGGCCTACTTCAATGCCGCCCTGTTCCTGCTCAACATCGATGCCCCCGTGGATGGTGGCAATCCCTATGGCGGCAACCGCTTTTCCCGGGAGGGGGCGTTCGCCTCGCTCGGTGGACCCGACCTGCTGACGGTGGTGTCCGAGGTGGCCAGCCGGGCGCTGAAGGTGGTGTGGCGGCAGAAGTGGCTGGTGCACCGGCGCTGCCGGCCGGAGGTGTTCGGCGGTCTGCTGCAGATGGAGCGCAACGGCTACGAGGGCTGCCTGCGGGACTACGGCCTCCAGACCTCGGTGCCCACCGTTCCGGACTTCCAGGCCGCCGTGGATGACACCCTCGCCGCGGTGAGCGCCCACAACGCCTCCCTTGCCGGCGGCGCCGCCACGTTCTTCCTGCCGATGGCCTTCTCCGCCGGTTCCCCCAGCCACCCGGCCTACGGGGCGGGCCATGCCACCGTGGCCGGCGCCTGCGTGACGGTGCTCAAGGCCTGGTTCGACGAGGACGCGCGGCTGTGCGACATCTACGCAACGGCCAATGCCAGGGCCGGAGCGCAGCGGGTGGGGCCCAAGGATCCGCCCGACTCCCCCGACCCCAACCCCCGCCTGCAGCTGCTGCAGCCGGGCTACCGCCGGACCGGCACCGACCTGGAGGCCTTCGGCCCGCCGATGCCCTACCCCCCGGCGGCGTCCTCCGACGCGGAGCGGATCACGGTGGGGGGCGAACTCAACAAGCTGGCCAGCAACGTGGCCATGGGTCGCTCGATGGGCGGCGTCCACTGGCGCAGCGACAACACCCGCAGCCTGCGCCTGGGCGAGGAGGTGGCGATCGAGATCCTGCGCAAGCGCTCCGCCGAGTACGCCGAGCGGCCGCTTTCGTTCCGGTTCCGCTCCTTCGACGGCAAGCCGGTGCAGATCGTCCAGGGGGTGGTGCTGCGGGACTGATGGCGGCGAGGTTGGCTGGCGCAGGTAGGCTGCGCCAGCCGTGCCGCCGCCATCGATGCCCCAACCGGTGCGGGTGCTGCTGACCGGCCGCCAGGGCCAGCTCGGACAGGCCCTGCTGGCCAGCGCGCCTGCCGGCATCGACCTGATCGTGACGGGCCGGCAGGAGCTGGATCTGGCCGATCCGGCCGCCTGCCGGGCCGCCGTGGCGCAGCACCGGCCCGACTGGGTGCTGAATGCGGGGGCCTACACCGCGGTGGATCGGGCCGAAGCGGAGCCGGAGCTGGCCGAGGCGGTCAACGCCGGAGCCCCCGGGGCCTTCGCTGAGGCCCTGGCCGAGTCCGGCGGACGGCTGCTGCAGGTGAGCACCGATTTCGTCTTCGACGGGGAGCAGGGCCGTCCCTACGGCCCGGAGCAGGCCCTGGCCCCCCTGGGGGTCTACGGCGCCACCAAGGCGGAGGGGGAGCGGCGGGCGGCGGCCGCCCTGGGCGCCGATCGCCTCTGCCTGCTGCGCACCAGCTGGGTGTACGGGCCGGTGG
>NZ_JAYGHZ010000071.1:0-6875 GCF_034931285.1 Synechococcus sp. BA-120 BA3 | reverse complement strand
GCTCGGGACGCTCTCCGGCCAGGAGGCCGGCCAGGGTCCGCAGCAGCAGGCGCAGGTTGGCCGGCCCGCCCTCCCGCAGGCAGGCGGCACAGGCCGTCGCCAGGGGCCCATCGAGGTTGCCGAGGCAGGCCAGGGCCTGCTCCTCCTCGGCGGTGCCGGCCAGCACCAGGAGCTGGCGACCTTCCGCCGCGGCGGCCCACTGCCGCAGGCACTCCAGCCCGTAGCTCCAGTGGCCGCGCCCCCCCAGCAGCCGCACCACCACCAGCCGGGTGGCAGCGAGGCTGCTGGCCACGTAGTGGTCGATCACTGCCGGGTGCTGCAGGGCGGAGAGGTTGAGGGCCCGCAGCGCGGCCGGCAGCAGCTCAGGTTCGGCCTCGAGCAGCTGGGCCACCGCCAGCAGATCCGTGTCGGCGCTGCTGAGCAGCACCACCGGCGCCGCTGGCTGCTCCACGAAGAGGCCGCCGTCGTCCTCCGTCCTGTCCCCGGCGATGGACGCGAGTCGATGCATGTCCCCATCCTGCCGAACGCGATGAGAAGATCGCATCGTCGCCACCGCCTTCCATGCACCAGTTCCTGCCCTATGCCTGGTTCGGCGGACAATGCGTCCCCTTTGCCGAGGCCACCCTCTCGGTGGCCACCCATGCGCTGCATTACGGCACGGGCGCCTTCGGCGGCATGCGGGCCCTGCCCAATCCCGCCGACCCCAGCGAGATCCTGCTGTTCCGGGCCGATCGCCATGCCCGCCGCCTCAGCCAGAGTGCCCGACTGCTGCTGACGGAACTGCAGGAGGAGACGATCCACAGCGCCATCCATGCCTTTCTGCAGGCCAACCGCCCCACCTGCCCGATCTACCTGCGGCCCTTCGTCTACACCAGCGACCTGGGCATCGCCCCGCGGCTGCACAACATCCAGACCGACTTCCTCATCTACGGCATCGAGATGGGCGACTATCTCTCCCCCGAGGGGGTGAGCTGCCGGATCAGCAGCTGGTGCCGCCAGGAGGACCGCTCCCTGCCCCTGCGGGGCAAGATCAGCGGCGCCTACATCACCAGTTCCCTGGCCAAGACGGAGGCCGTCAAGAGCGGCTTCGACGAGGCCCTGCTGCTCAACAGCCGCGGCAAGGTGAGCGAGGCCAGCGGCATGAACCTGTTCATCGTCCGGGACGGCGTTCTGATCACCCCCGGCGTCGATCAGGACATCCTTGAGGGCATCACCCGGGCCAGCATCATGGAGCTGGCGCGCTCGATGGACATCCCCGTGCTTGAACGGGCCGTCGACAAGACCGAGCTGATGATCGCCGATGAGGTGTTCCTCAGCGGCACGGCCGCCCGGGTCACCCCGGTGCGCCGGATCGAATCCACCGACCTCTCCAGCCACCGGCCTGTGATGGAGCGTCTGCGCGACCGCCTCACGGCGATCACGGAGGGCCGCGATCCCTCCTATGACCACTGGGTCACCCGCATCCGCATCGACGCCTGATGGTCGTCACCGCCGCCATTCACCACCCCACCGACCGCATCGGCTTCCTCGACTGGCTGCACGGTCCGACCCGGCCGGTGCTCGTCTTCGACGGCGCCACGGGCACCTCCCTGCAGGAGATGAACCTGACGGCGGAGGATTTCGGCGGTGCAGCACTCGAGGGCTGCAACGAAAACCTGGTCTTCACCCGACCCGATGCGGTCCAGGCGGTGCACCGCCAGTTCCTGGAGGTGGGTTGTGACGTGATCGAAACCGACACCTTCGGGGCGGCCTCGATCGTGCTGGCCGAGTACGGACTGGAGGACCAGGCTTTCGCCATCAACCGCCGGGCCGCTGAGCTGGCCCGGGACATGGCCGCCGCCTACAGCACCCCGGAGAAGCCGCGGTTCGTGGCCGGCTCGATGGGGCCCACCACCAAGCTGCCCACCCTCGGCCACATCGACTTCGACACGATGAAGGCCTCGTTCCGCGAGCAGGCCGCCGGCCTGATCGCCGGGGACGTCGACCTGTTCATCGTCGAGACCTGCCAGGACGTCCTGCAGATCAAGGCGGCCCTGCAGGGGATCGAAGAGGCCTTCAGCGCCGCCGGGGAGCGGCGTCCCCTGATGGTCTCGGTGACGATGGAGACCACCGGCACCATGCTGGTCGGCTCCGACATCGCCGCCGTTGTGGCGATCCTGGAGCCCTTCCCGATCGACGTGCTCGGCCTGAACTGCGCCACCGGCCCGGAGCAGATGAAGGAGCACATCCGCTACCTCAGCCAGCACAGTCCGTTTGTCGTGAGCTGCATCCCCAACGCGGGACTGCCGGAGAACATCGGCGGCGTGGCCCACTACCGGCTCACCCCCACCGAGATGCGGATGCAGCTCATGCACTTCGTCGAGGATCTGGGGGTCCAGGTGATCGGCGGCTGCTGCGGCACCACCCCCGCCCACATCGGGGCCCTGGCGGACCTCGCCGCCGGCCTGAAGCCCGCCCCCCGCGAGGTGCGGCAGCCCCGGCAGCGGCTGGAGCGGCCGCCGCTCCACTACGAACCCGCGGTGGCCTCGATCTATGGCGTCACCCCCTACTTCCAGGACAACTCCTTCCTGATCATCGGCGAACGGCTCAATGCCAGCGGCTCGAAGAAGGTGCGCGAGCTGCTCAACGCCGAGGACTGGGATGGCCTTGTGGCGTTGGCCCGGGGCCAGGTGAAGGAGAACGCCCACGTGCTCGATGTGAACGTCGACTACGTGGGGCGCGACGGGGTGAAGGACATGCACGATCTGGTGAGCCGCCTGGTCACCAACGTGAACCTGCCGCTGATGCTCGATTCCACCGAGTGGCAGAAGATGGAGGCCGGCCTCAAGGTGGCCGGCGGCAAGTGCATCCTCAATTCCACCAACTATGAAGACGGCGACGAGCGCTTCTTCAAGGTGCTCGAACTGGCCCGTGACTACGGCGCCGGCGTGGTGGTGGGCACGATCGACGAGGAGGGCATGGCCCGCACCGCCGAGCGCAAGTTCGCCATCGCCCAGCGGGCCTACCGCGATGCCCTCGAATTCGGCCTGCCGGCCCACGAGATCTTCTACGACCCCCTCGCCCTGCCCATCTCCACCGGCATTGAGGAGGACCGGGCCAACGCAGCCGCGACGATCGAAGCGATCCGCAGGATCCGCCAGGACCTTCCCGGCGTGCATGTGGTGCTGGGGGTCAGCAACGTCAGCTTCGGGCTGTCCCCGGCGGCCCGCATCGTGCTCAATTCGGTCTTCCTGCACGACTGCTGCGCCGCCGGCATGGACGCGGCCATCGTCAGCCCGGCGAAGATCCTGCCCCTGGCGAAGATCAGCGAGGAGCACCAGCTGATCTGCCGCGACCTGATCCACGACCGACGGCGTTTCGAGGACGGCATCTGTGTCCACGATCCCCTCACCCTGCTGACCAGTGAATTCGAGGGTGTCAGCGCCAAGGAGGCCCGGGCCTCAGGGCCTTCGCTGGCGGATCTGCCCCTGGAGGAGCGGCTCAAGCAGCACATCATCGACGGCGAACGCATCGGCCTGGAGGCCGCTCTGCAGGAGGCCCTGGCCGAGCATCCACCGCTGAAGATCATCAACACCTTCCTTCTGGATGGCATGAAGGTGGTGGGTGAATTGTTCGGCTCCGGACAGATGCAGCTGCCCTTCGTGCTGCAGAGCGCTGAAACCATGAAGGCGGCCGTCGCCTTCCTCGAACCGCACATGGAACGCCAGGAGGGCGAATCCAGCAGCAAGGGCAAGTTCCTGATCGCCACCGTCAAGGGGGACGTTCACGACATCGGCAAGAACCTGGTGGACATCATCCTCACCAACAACGGCTATGAGGTGGTGAATCTGGGCATCAAGCAGAGCGTCGACGCCATCGTCGAGGCCCAGCGGCAGCACGGGGCCGACTGCATTGCCATGAGCGGTCTGCTGGTGAAATCCACCGCCTTCATGAAGGACAACCTCGAAACGTTCAACGAAGTCGGCATCTCCGTTCCGGTCATTCTTGGCGGTGCGGCACTGACGCCGCGCTTCGTCAACGGTGACTGCCGAGCGGCCTACCTGGGCCAGGTGATCTACGGCCGCGACGCGTTCGCCGACCTGCGCTTCATGGACGCCCTGATGGAGGCCAAGGCGGCGGGCCGCTGGGACGACCACCAGGGTTTCCTGGACGGCGCTCCCGAGGGCCTGGGGCTCACCGAGTCCGCGGCTTCCGCGACGCCCGCCGAGCCTGGGGAGGCTCCGGTGGCGACCGAACCTGCGGCGGCTGAGCCGGTGGCGGCCGGCAGCGAGGAGCGCTCCGCGTCGGTGCCCGCCGAACCCGCCATCGCGCCCCCGTTCTGGGGCACCCGGGTGCTCACCGAGGCGGAGATCGACCTCGACGAGGTGTTCGCCTACCTGGATCGCAACGCCCTCTTCGCCGGCCAGTGGCAGCTGCGCAAGACCCAGCAGCAGAGCCGGGAGGACTACGAGGCGATGCTCGCCGAGAAGGCGGAGCCGGTGCTGCAGGACTGGCTGGGGCGCTGCCGCCAGGAGGGTCTGCTCACCCCCCGGGTGGCCTACGGCTACTTCCCCTGCGGCCGGGCCGGCAATGCCCTGGTGGTGTTCGATCCCGCGGCGATGGCCGATGGGGCCGTGGCCGCCAGCGGCGGTGGCGAGCTGGGGCGTTTCGCCCTGCCGCGCCAGCGCGGCGGCAACCGCTACTGCATCGCCGACTTCTACCGCGACCTGGAGCCGGGCCCGGACGGCGCCCTGCGGCCGAGCGACGTGCTGCCGATGCAGGCCGTCACCATGGGCGAAGGGGCCACCAGGTTCGCCCAGGACCTCTTCCGGGCCGATCGCTACAGCGACTATCTCTACTTCCATGGTCTGGCGGTTCAGATGGCCGAGGCCCTGGCCGAATGGACCCATGCCCGCATCCGCCGGGAGATGGGATTCGCCGCCGACGAGCCGGCCGCCCTCCGGGACGTGCTGGCCCAGCGCTACCGGGGCAGCCGCTACTCCTTCGGCTATCCAGCCTGTCCGAACGTGGCTGATTCCCGCCAGCAGCTCGCCTGGCTGGGCACCGACCGCATCGGCCTGACGATGGACGAGAGCGACCAGCTGGAGCCGGAGCAGAGCACCACCGCCCTGGTGGCCCTGCACAGCCAGGCCCGGTATTTCAGCGCCTGAGGCCTGACCCCCGGCCATGGCAGGCTTTGCTCACCCTTCGCATCCCTGGCCATGGCCATCGCAGGACCCGGCGGCGTCGATGACGCCATCGCGGCAGGCGTGGATCTGGACGGCTCCCCGATCCCGGCCGCCATGCTCGCCCTCTACGGCGAAGTGATGGAACTGGAGAGCCGCCGGGCCCGCAGCGGCGTCAAGAAGTCGATGCGCAACCGCATCGTCCGCACCGGAGCCAAGCACCTGGATCGGCTCACCCTCGACCAGCGCCTGCGGGAAGCGGGCTGGGAGGGTCTCAAGGACAAGGAGATCGCCTTCTTCTACGGCTGAGCCCGCCCAACGGGCCCAGCGGCGCAGGGGCTCAGCTGCAGAGCTCCTCCAGGCTGTCGATCACGTCCTGCTGAAAGGCGTCGAGGGCGTCGGAGTCGCTCAGGTCGATCCCTTCACCGGCGGCGTTCTGGGTGAGTTCCTGGAAGTGGAAGGCACCCTCGCCATGGGCCAGAAACTCCATGGCGGAGGGCTCACCGCTTTCCTTGTAGGCGTCGCAGAGGGCCAGGAAGGCCGCATCCTCGGTGAAATCCCAGCTCATGAAGGGGGTCGTGCTGAAAGACCTTTAACCCCTCTCCCCCGGAATTCGTCAACCTCCTGGGGGCAAATTGTGCCAGTCCTCCGTCAGACTCTCCCCGTTCCCGCACCGCCCCGGCCTTGGTCGCCTCCCCCCTGCAGCCCTCCGCCGAAAGCCGCAACGTGCTGGGAGAACCGCTGCAGGAGTGCGGGTGTGCGCCCCTCACCGGATGGTTCAGGGACGGCTACTGCCATGCCGATCCCGGTGATTTCGGCCGCCACACGGTCTGCTGCGTGGTCAACGAGTCCTTTCTGAGCTACAGCCGCGCCCAGGGCAACGACCTCTCGACACCGGTGCCGGCCTACAACTTCCCCGGCCTGCGCCCCGGCGACCACTGGTGTGTCTGCGCCGCCCGCTGGCTGGAGGCCTACGAAGACGGCATGGCCCCGCCGGTGCGGCTGGAGAGCTCCGCCCTCGCCACCCTCGAGGTGATCCCCCTGGAGGTCCTGCGCAGCCACGCCGCCTGAGCGGCGCCCTGCGTCCCGCTCCTCACCAGGGCACCGGCGACCCGTCCCAGGCGAGGAAGGCACCGCTGCCGGCGGCCGTCCGGCCCTCCAGCACATCCAGCAGGTGGCCGGCGGCCCGCTCCGGGCTGAACAGGGCCGTGGGCGGCACGGAGCGGCCGAAGGGGGCCGAGAGCGGGGTGGCCGTGGTGCCGGGATGGAGCAGGGTCACGCAGGCCAAAGGGAGCCGGCGTTGCCATTCGATCGCCAGGGTGCGCAACAGCTGGTTCTGGGCGGCCTTGGCGGCCCGATAGGCGTACCAGCCGCCAAGGCGGTTGTCGCCGATGCTGCCCACCCGGGCCGACAGGCTGGCGAAATGCACCGGGCGGTCCCTGGGCAGGGCGGGCTCGATCGCCTGGGCCAGCAGCAGGGGGCCGAAGGTGTTGACGGCGAAGCTGCGCTCCAGGGCCTGGCGGTTCACCTGGGAGAGACGCTTCTCCGGCTGCAGGGCCCCGTCGTGCAGCAAGCCGGCCGTGTTGATCACGACGCGGAGCGGCGCGAGCTCGGCGGGAGCACGGGCGGCCAGCGCGGCCAGGCTGGGATCTTCGGCAAGGTCGAGCGGAATGTCCGCCCGGCGGCGACCGGCGGTGCGGACCCGCAGAC